>JAIPJH010000087.1 GCA_021734245.1 Candidatus Cloacimonadota bacterium
TAATCTTTCCAATTATCCAAATCCTTTCAATCCAACTACAGAAATCAGATTTCAGATTTCAGACTTTAGACAAATTGATAAAATAGAAATCTCAATCTACAATTTAAAAGGTCAAAAAATGAAAACTTTGCCTGTCATCCTGAGTGATGCGCAGCATTGTATCGAAGGATCAGGCACACCAAATAGTAATTCCGTTGTTTGGAAAGGAGATGACGACAATAATAAATCAGTCAGCAGCGGAATTTATCTTTATTCATTGATTATAAATGGATATCCACAAGTAAGCAAAAAATGTGTTTTATTGAAATAGGGAGAACTGATGAGATACTCTTTTTGCTTAATATTGATTATTGTCTTTTCCTATACCAACTTATCTGCAGATTGGATCGAACAGCAAAAGATTCTTGCTTCAGATGGTTTCACCGATGATTTTTTTGGAAACTCGGTCGCAATAGATGGAGATTATGCAGTTGTTGGAGCTCCAGTAGATGATGACAATGGATCAATATCAGGTTCAGTTTATATATTTAAAAGAATAAATGATGTTTGGACTGAACAAGTTAAACTCACTCCATCCGATGGAGAAGAAGGTGATATATTTGGGAATTCTGTTGCAATTGATGGAGATAATATCATTGTCGGTGCAAATTGGAGCGACGATAATGGTTTTCATTCTGGTTCAGCTTACATTTTCCACAGAAGTGGAAATACCTGGACCGAAGTTACCAAGTTAACGGCTTCCAATGGTGGTGATTGGGATGAATATGGTTACTCAGTATCTATATCAGGTGATTATGCGGTTGTTGGAGCTTATAAAAATGAAGTTAATGGCATTCAAACAGGTTCTGCATATGTATACAAAAAATCAGGCAGAAATTGGTTTGAGCAAACTAGATTAAATTCATTTCATTCAGAAGAGGGTGAATTGTTTGGTTTTTCTGTTTCTATAGACGGCCCATACATTATTGTCGGTGCTTATGACTATGACTATACGGGATTCAATCCCAGTTATATTTTTCACAGGATAGGAGATGTATGGTATGAACAAGCTCATCTTTTACCAGATGATACAGGCGCTTATTGTTTTGGAAAATCAGTAGCCATTAGTGGAGATTATGCCATTATTGGAGCTTATGCAGATAATATTAACGGAACACGCTCCGGGTCAGCATATATATTTCATAGATTAGGAACCACATGGTTTCAACAAATAAAGTTAACTCCTTTAGATGGTTCTCTAAATGATTATTTTGGACTTGCTGTTTCCATTTCAGGCAACAATGCAATAATTGGTGCTCATAATAATGATGATAATGGCTCAAATTCAGGATCGGCATACTTATTCAATCGAGTTGGTTCTGTTTGGTCTGAATCAATGCAGAAATTTACAGCATCCGATGGTGAAGAAGGTGATTTATTTGGTTATTCTGTTTGCATCGATGGTGAAAACGCAATTATCGGAGCAGAATGGGATGATGATAATGGTGTAGATTCTGGTTCTGCTTATTTTTTCCAGAATGAATCATTCGATTTAAGAAGTGATGAAAATCAATTTATTGTAGATAATTTACAATTAGAAAATAGTCCAAATCCCTTCAATCCAACCACAACGATCAGCTTCAACGTACCCCAAACATCCTCGTTTGCTACCATCGAAATTTATAACCTGAAAGGACAGCAGATAAAAGAATTCCGTCATACTGAGCTTGTCGAAGTATGTGGCACACCAAATAGTTATTCCGTTGTTTGGAAAGGAGATGACGACAATAATAAATCAGTCAGCAGCGGAATTTATCTTTACAATTTGGTAGTGGACGGAAAATCGTTAGCTTGTAAAAAGTGTATTTTGTTGAAATAAAAGATAATCTCGGCTTCGTTTCGAATTTTTCGAAACTTCGCTGAGACAAGGAGGAGTAATGATAGCTCTGATAGTAGTAATAGCAATTGTCGTGATAATTTTCTTCAGTTTCATAGGAATTTACAACAGCCTGGTAAGATTGCGCAATCAGGTAAAAAATGCCTGGTCGCAGATCGATGTGCAATTGAAACGCCGCCATGATCTTATTCCCAACCTGATAGAAACTGCCAAAGGCTACATGAAGCATGAAAGAGAAACGCTGGAAAGCATCACAAAAGCCAGAAGTAAAGCCATGAAAGCAGATTCAGTGAAAGAAAAAGCCAATGCCGAAAGTGCTTTGAATGGAGCAATGAGTCAATTTTATGTAGTTGTAGAGAACTATCCTGACCTGAAAGCAAATCAGAATTTCCTGGCACTACAGGAAGAACTTACAGCAACTGAAAACAAAATTGCCTTTTCCCGCCAGAATTACAATGATCAAGTGCTTTTCTTCAACAACAAAATTCAGATGTTCCCTTCCAATATTGTTGCAGGAATGTTCAATTTCCAAACACAGACTTTCTTTGAACTGGAAAATCCTGCTGAAAAAGAAGTACCGAAAGTAGATTTTTCCTGAACCTTGAAAATGGCTTAACCAGAAGCATTCTTACACTTAGCCTTTTCAAGGTCGGTTGGAATTGACTCAAAATGAAATTTGAGTTAAGAACAACCTAATAATACGTGACCATTAACTTTCCGAAGCTTACTTTGCTGAATTTCTTTTGAAGAAGATTCGGAAAGATAATAATTTTGAGAGAAAACTAAAATGGATTTAGTTTTAATAAGTTATGAAAGAATTAAATCGAAGTAAGGAAAATTCCGGTTGGAATTGACTAAGAACAACCTAATAATAACGTGACCATTAACTTTCCGAAGCTTACTTTTCTGAATTTCTTTTGAAGAAGATTCGGAAAGAAATAAGAAGAGAATGTAAAAGAAACCTGAAAAGGATATAGTTCAAAGAAATTTTCCATGAAAGCCTTTTCAAGGTGAATTAGAGGATATATTGATGTGGGAATTAATTCGCGCCAATAAGATTAAATCGCTGGTTTTATTTTTTGTAATGGGAATCTGCCTGTTACTTCTGGGTTATTTTCTGGGAAGTTATTACGGTGGAAATGATGGTGGTTTCTTTGGTTTGAGCCTGGCTTTGCTGATCTGGGGAATTATGTCTCTTGTCAGTTATTTTGGTGGAGATTCCATCGTGCTGGCAATGAGCAAAGCCAAAAAAGTTACAAAAGATGTACATCCTCAACTTTTCAATGTTGTAGAAGAAATGAAGATAGCTGCCGGTTTGCATTCCATGCCGCAGATCTATATAATTCCCGATCCGGCGCCAAATGCTTTTGCGGTGGGCAGAAATCCCGAAAAAGCAGCAATTGCAGTTACAGCCGGTTTGCTGGCCAAGCTTAATCGTGATGAACTGCAGGGAGTTATCGCTCATGAAATGTCACACATTTTGAATCGGGATGTACTTTTTATGACATTTTCGGGAGTGCTGCTGGGAAGTATCGTTCTGCTATCTCATATTTTTTTAAGAAGTCTGTGGTTTGGTGGTGGAAGGCGAAATTCCAGCAGCAAAGGTGGTGGGCAGGCTCAAATGATCGTGATGATAATTGCGATTGTGATGGCAGTACTAGCACCGATAATGGCACGTTTACTTTATTTTGCAATTTCCAGAAAGCGGGAATATCTGGCTGACGCTTCAGCAGTGCGATTGACGCGTTATCCGGAAGGCTTGGCTGCTGCTTTGGAAAAGATCTCAAATTCCACCGAAGATCTGAAAACAGCCAACAAAGCCACTGCCGGTCTTTATATCGCCAATCCGCTCAAGAAAAAAGGAAAAAGATTGCAGAATCTAAGCAGTACTCATCCACCAATTTCGGAACGAATAAAAATATTACGAAATATCTCACAAGGCGCAAATTTCATAAATTATCAAAATGCGTTTACTTCGGTAAAAGGAAGATCGGGAAGAACCAATATCATTCCAGCTTCCAAAATTCACGAGAATCATAATATCCCTCTCCGCGATGCATCCGAAGATGTGAAACCTAAAACCGCAAATCAAAAAGTGCGCGAAACTGGCAACTTGATAAAGAAGCTCAATAACTTTCTTTTTGTTACCTGCTTATGCGGCATGAAATTCAAAATTCCACCCGATTTCAAAAAAACAAAATTTTCCTGTCCGCGTTGTGGAAGAATTAATTGCGTTCCCACAGCAGAACTGGCAACTCTGGCAGGAATTTCGGATGTGATCGAAAAGAAGTAATCGAATAAATATTCAATAATTTAAACCTTCCAGGTTTCTAAAATCTGGAAGGTTTTGTTTTGTCTTTCCGAAACCTTCTCTCAAAAACTCTTTCTGTCGGTTTCGGAAAGTTAATTGCATTCCCAAACCGGAGTTTGGGAACGAGAAGATTGTGTGAAACTTTGGAAACAAGAAATCTATTTTAGTATCTCGATCACTCTTGATCGAGTAAAATTCCGATGCTTAATTTGCATTAAAATTAATGAGAAAAAGTAGTTTGATCGGCCAGATTGGTAAAAAAATTTTGAAACGGAGTTTCGCTGGGGATTGCATTCCCAAACCGGAGTTTGGGAACGAGAAGATTGTGTGGAGTTTGGGAACGAGAAGATTTTGTGGAGTTTGGGAAACGAGAAGAGATCTTAACCTTCAAGATTTATGTAATTCCTTTCCGTAAGCTTCTTTCGCTGAATCTTCCTCGCTGCTTTCGGAAAGTTCAAATCGATGTAAAAAAAACTTTCCGACAGCTATCTCAGAAATGCTGAGAGAAACTGTCGGAAAGAAATCGTTTGTGTACTGGAGTTCAGCTTAAAACGGGACTTCAGAACACGCTAAATTCTCTACGTTCTCAAGTCCAGACGGAACTGAACTCGAGCCAGAAAATTATTTCAAAAGCAGCATTTTCCTGCTTTTATGATAATTTCCAGATTTCATTTTGTAGAAATAAATTCCCGTAGAAACCTGCTTTCCATTATCATCTTTTCCATTCCAAACCACAGAATGCTGACCTGCTGCAAGCTGTTCATTTACAAGCTGTTTAACTCTTTGACCTTTGATATTGAAAATTTCCAGAGTCACAAACGAGGACGTTTGTGCTACAGAATAATTAATCGTTGTTGTTGGATTGAAAGGATTTGGGTAGTTGCCATTTAGTTTAGTCTGCAATATTGGAGTGTCTCCAGAACTTACTGGTAGAAATTCCACGATATTGGAAGCATCTGATTCCAGGCCAGATTGATTTACAGTAGTTACATAAAAACTATGCAGAGCCTGGAAATTGCTGATTTCATAAAGGTAGTTAATTCCGACAGTTTCGCCGATTAGATCGAAATTTGTACCATCCAAAGCCAGATAGATATTAAAATGATCAAAATCATTCATCGCTGGCTGATCCCAGAAAAGTGTAACAGTATCATCAGCATTATCGATGAAACCCAAATTCTCTGGTGCAGGTGGAGTTTGAAGATCCGCTCCATAAGTGATTGTTCCAAAACCATCAGGGGCAAAAAGATTAATGTTTTCCATGGGCCACCAACCGTCAAATCCATGCGGATCGGGAGTGTTGTCATCCAACACAAAGATGGCTAAACTGGATTGATTATCATCGCTGGGATTGATCTCCCAAGCTTCAGTACCAATTGGGATCATGAATTCGTAAACCAGATATCCTTCATCAGCTGAAACTTCCAGTTGCGGATCGGGAAGATAGAAAACGGTTCCCACGCCGCCTGTATCGTAGATCGGACGGAATTTCAATTCGTTGCCGGCAGCATAATAAGCAGCCCAGTAATTTCCTTCATTCGCCTGAATTTCAGGAGCAAAAACACCGTCGTTATTATCATCGATGTAAAGTGCTACTTCATCGTGATCTTCCAAAACTGTGTCGTTATAATTGATATAAGCCACATACAATTCTGTTATCGTTGCATTAGTTTTAAAATAGCCGATAACACTGCCAATTGGTTGGATCGTATTATCATAACTTCCCCAGAAATCGGAAGTATCCATCATAAATGCATCATCCCATTCTCCTGCCGAGATCATTCCATCGATAGTTGGTGTGCTGCCTTCATAAACTTCTATTTCGTTAGCAATAAAACCAGTGCTTATCCAACCTTGAACTTCATTGGAATATGGACTTTGAAAACCACCAGCTAATTCTGCTGTAACTACGTAATAATATTGAATTTGCGGCAATGCTTCATTATCGATAAATACAAGTTCATCTTCACCAACAGAAGCATAGGGAGTTTCTGAATACGGATCCATTTCGTAGCGTTTGCGGTAGATATTGTATCCCTCCACAGTTCCTGTAGCTGGTGCCTGCCAATTCAATTCCACAAAAATATCGCTGGCTTGTGTAGCAGATAAATTCAAAGGTGGAGAACCAAAAGGCTGCATCATAATTTCACCCAGATCGGTAGTTTCTCCTTCATTCACAATTACATTCAAACTGCTGTTTGCCACATATCCCACTTTTGTATAATCTACAGAATAACTGTCGGGAGGAATGTTGTTCAAACTGAAATTTCCATCATAATCTGTAAAAGTATAATAATCGGTCAGTTCGGGAATTTCCACCTTTACTCCGCTGTTATCATCACTTCCCTGCAAATTTACAACACCAGTAATGAAACCACCGCCCAGATCGGAATCGACATTGTACAAAACTCCGCCGCTTCCCATCACACGAGCGTGAACAGCCTTTCCACCAGTGGTGCAAATTGTTCCATCAGGGGAAATATCAACCGAAAACAAGGAACCGGGAGTATCAAATTCGAAAACCGGAATATTGCTTTCCCTGCGAAACAGGAAGAAGTCGGAAGTGCTGTTATCCATCGGTCCGTAGCTGGCTACAGCCAGAAGTGATCCATCATCGGTCAGGTCGACGTCGATCACATAATCTCCCACATTTTCATAAACCCAGATGGGTGTGGGAGAATAATTATTGAAAATATAAATTTGTCCATTATATCCGCCCGTCACAAAAGTAAGCGTTCCCACAGCGATAGTACTGCCGTCGGCAGAAATTGCCATACCACCGATCCAATCGGAAGTTCCGCCGCCATCCACATGAAAATACCAGGCTTCTTCATAGGTTTGAAGATCGTCGTTATATTCGTAGACGTGAACATAACCGCTGTAATCGCCATTTACAATGATCGATGCATCGTGGCAAATTGCCGGTGGATTTTGATTATACTCCGGACCTTGAAAGATCACACTTCCATCCCCAGAATCCAGAACCCACATGTTGCTGTTGCCGCCTCCGTATTGGGTGAAAATCAAAGTGGAACCGTCTCCACTGATTCCCAGAGTTTGTGCGCCGCCTTCAAATCCGGCATTCCAAACCGGATTGGTATCGCCAATATCATAGCATTCCACGTTTCCCCTATCCTGAACAGCATCGTAATATGAAATATAAATTTTATCACCTGCAGGACTCAATTCCAAATCGCCAATCGTGAATCCAATAGAATGCTGCCAGGTAGGATTGGACGAAGATGGATCAAATATTTTAATTGCAGTTCCATCTCCGGCTGCCAGAATGCTGCCGTCTTCCAATTGATCGATGGGATAACCAAAATCCAGATCGCCGACGACATGTTCCCACACAGGAACGGATGAATCATGATAAAGTGATAATCTCTCGGCATTCAAATGCCATTGTACCAAGGAATTCATGGTTGCACTGGAAACTGAAACTTCCCCGGCAATTGCTGAGGGATCGGATGTCTGCCAGTTCAGTTCAACTCGATCATCTCGAGAATCACAAACTGCGGGATCGATTGAATTATTTATATTGCTTGTGTTTTCCGATATTACCTGCATTCCAATTTCGGGTCTGGTGATAATTTGCTGTTGGATTGAAAATAATGTACCAAGTAAAAATAAAATTACAAAAAAACTAATTGTTCTCATTTTTTCCTTCCTTTTTTAAAATCTATCTGAAAAATGTAGTTCGATGTTTTTTCTTGCTCTTTCTATCATCAATGTATGCGCCTTCCTGTTTGTGTTCTTCCTTTACTTTCAGTGCTTCTTCAATGTCATCTGTACGAATGAGAACAATCTCTTTGTTTGTTTTTACCGTGTATCTTTCCTTAAATTTCATGATCGTCTCCTTTTTTTTAAAATTTCTGTCAGTTTGTTATGATTTGGATTTTTCCTTTTTTTGTTTGCGCTTTTCCTTGATCGACAATTTGGGCTTTTTTTTCTGTTCTGTTTTACGGGCATCTTTCGATTTGTGTGTCATCATCTACCTCCTCTCAAATCTTTCACAAGGTAATTTTTTTATTATTTATGTGATTCGTGTCAAATAAATAAATAAAAATCTTAAAAGTTGACTATTCTCGAGGTAGAGTAAAAGAGCTTTTCGTCAACTTGATATCAGCATGCTGTAAATCGAATTTTCATTATTTACCCCTCTCCGGCAACTGCCGGATCTCCCCTCAAACAGGGGAGAAAATTTGGAAAACCCAGATCCAGAGCAGCGAGGAATTCTTTCGATTAAACTTCTTGCTTCGGCATCTCGCCTAGATCGGGGGAGAAAATTTAGAAAAAATCGACGCAGAACATCGAGGATTTTTTTATATAAAAACTTTAGATTTATGCTTTTTGATAGGCTTTTGTGATTCAACCTGGAAGAAAAAAATTCACTGCCCCCTCTCAATCATCGTTGTCGGCTTTTGATCTGTTACTTTAACTCTAAAGAATTTCTGATCTGCTCCCTGGATGAGAAAATCAAAACTTAAGGAATTGGTATTGTGCAGCAGATGTTCGTCATCGCATTCAAAATCCGGAATAGTTCCAGCATAGATTTTATACCAGATTCCGTTTAGTTCTTCATAACTTACACCCTGCCAGGTTCCGCTGGTAACTTCTTCCCAGTTCAATCTGAAACCATTCTCGATTTTGGTGATTTCCACTTCTGTTTCATCGGGTGGAATATTATCGACCGAGTAGCCGGAATCTGCTTCGGAAGCATAATACGTCCAAACTTCGGAAGTATGAGCTAACACTTCGAATTTGCTGAAATTCTGTGAAATATAACTGGAATCGAGCAAGGTTGGCACAGTCACAGAATAGGAAGGATTTTGTAAAGCCGGAATCTGCGTGATGTAAGTCAGAACTTCAACATCCCGCTGCCAGTAATATTGGATTTGGGAATTATCCTGAACTTGAACGAAGATGTCATTTGGATTGAAAAAGATTCTCTCAGTAAACTCATCACCGAATATTTCATCATATCTCCAGATGGAATAAAACAGGATAGGATCGGGAGATGCGCTTATATCGAGACTGCTTCTATTCCAGAAGATCTGAACATTCCTGCCCTGATCATTCGGAAGATCGGTGATGGCTGTGATGAGTGGTGCCAAACTGGGCTGCGATTGTTGAAAAACATATCTGGCAACAAAAACATCGTAACCACTGACGCTGACTAAAACAGTATCATCAAAGAAGGCGGTGTTTTTGAAAGAACCTGCCAGATACGCATTACCGGAGTTATCCAGAGAGATTGCTGCTCCTTCATCCGAGCTGTATCCTCCGGCGCGATCTGCCTGCAGCCAATTTCCCTGCTCATCCAATTTTGCCACAAAAATATCTTCATAACCTGCACTGCTCAATGTATCGGAGCCAAAATAAGCATCTGCTCGAAAAGAACCGGTCAAATAACTGCTCCCCTCGGAATCGACGTCGATACTATACCCCAGATCATTGTCGGTTCCACCAGCTCCGGCTGCCCAGACCCAGTTTCCTGTATTATCCAGTTTGGCTGCAAAAACATCCGAAGCAAAATTACTGCTTCCGGCTGTCGTAAGCGAGATCGAACCAAAATCGGCTGTGCTGCAGAATTTGCCGGTAACATAACTATTCCCGGCTGCATCTGCGGCAATGCCATAAGCGGAGTTTGCATAAAGACCGCCTGCCGAGCTTGCCCAGAGCCAGTTGCCATCGGCATCCAGTTTTGCCGCGAAAATATCCTCTTGAAATCCACCAGCACAAATGATGGAGTAAGCACCAAAATAGGCTGTGAAAACAAATTGTCCGCAAATATAACAATTACTTTGAGAATCTACTGCAATTGCCCGGCTATAATCGTATGAATTGCTGCCGGCAGATGTTGCCCACAACCAATTGCCGTTGGCATCGAGTTTGGCAGCAAAAATATCGCTTGCCCCGCTGCTGATCAGATCAAAACTGCCGAAACTGGCTGCATTTTCAAAAGTTCCCGTCACATAACAATTTCCAGCCTCATCCAGCGTAACATCAGAGCCCGCATCGGAACCAATTCCGCCTGCTTTTTTCACCCACAGCCAGTTGCCGTTTCCGTCCAGTTTCCCCAAAAATACATCTCTTCCGCCATTACCAGTGAGGGAAAACTGACCAAAATCAGCGGAGTTTTCGAAACAGCCTGTAACATAGCAATTTCCGCTCTCATCCGCAGCAATCCCATTACCAAAATCACCAATATCCTGCCCTCCGGCTTGAACTGCCCACAGCCAGTTACCGTCGGCATCCAACTTTGCCACATAGATGTCGGTTCCGCCCAAACTGGAAAGCGCAGCGGAACCAAAATCTGCTGTATAGAGAAAATTTCCTGTGATGTAACTATTCCCCGAGTCGTCGGCAGCAATCGCCGTGCCTTTATCGTGATGATAATCTCCACCGCTTACAGCCCAATCCCACAAATTTTCCTGGGCGGAAAGACAGACAGCAGTTAAAATTAGAAAAAAGATAACTGCTTTCATCGCTTCACCTGTTTTGAAAAAGAACATGATTTTCTCCAGGTTGTTCAGCGTTTTTTTCGACTAACTGAATCCGATAAATCTCCGCTGACTGGTTGATCGCTGACGATGATCCGGAAGAATTTTCTGTTTTCACCGGAAAGATCGGACAGATAATTGGGATTCTGCGTAACGCAGATCAGCGTGGATTCGTCGCAGATAAAATCTGCCTGAACGGAGCCGTATATGAGATACCAGATGCCGTTCAGTTCCGGATAGGAATTACCCTGAAAACTGCCATGGGTCACGGCTGTCCAATTCAAATGAAGTTGCTCATTTTCCACAGTTACATCCAGTTCTGCCACCGGATCGGGAGAGATGTTATCCTTCGAATAACCGGAATCGGGCAAAGATTCATAATAGATGGAAACCGAATCGGTGTGAGCGATCACTTCGAAGGAAGTATAGTTTAGTTCACTACCGCAGGAATCAAACAAGGTGGCGGCAATGATGGCGTAAAGTTCGTTTTGCAGAGCCGGCAGATGATTGATGAATGTGAGCACCTGGCCGTCTTCCCGCTGCCAGAAATATGGCTGATCTTTACCCTCTTCAAAATTCTCCAGCACCAGATTGGGATCGGTAAAAGTATTGGCTTCCATGTTTTCGGTATTTTCTTCATCGAAACGCCACACGGAATAGGTGGTGATGGGAATGGGAGAATGAGGAATATCCAGGCAACTGCGATTCCACAAAACCTGCACCTGCCTGCCTTGATCGTTGGGCACGTCATTCACCGATACAATGAAGGGCAGACGATTGCTGAAATAGGGATAGAAATATCCTGTAAAACCATTGTAATTAGCGCTTTCTCCGCTGCCCTGGAAACCCTGCGCCACAGCAGTAATGATTGTATAAGACGAATTTGTCTGCCTGCCACCGGCAGGAGTGAACAGGCTGCGCTTCAGGATATAGTTAGTCTGAGAAAAAAGTGTGGTCAGCAGCAGCAGCAAGATAATTATGATCATAGTTTTACGCATGCCAGCCTCCTAACGGCAATTGACGAAAACTTTCAGTTTGCCGCTGCCGTTGGCGTTTTCCAGAGCTTTACCTACAATGCCGGTATTTTCGGCGATGGTGATGCCGTTGATCTCTGTGGTGCGCACTTTGCGGGCAACGCCATCTGCTGCGGCAATTGCTTCTCCCACTTTGATGTCTTCTCCGGAAGCGATTTTTACATCTGCCGGACCTAAAACGACCACGGAAAGATATTCGCCAAAACCGGCGCTGCCATCCGCATGACGGAATGATTTTGTGATAATTGTTTCTTCTTCCAGCTCTTCCACTTCTTCACGAATATAAACCTTGTATTGAACCACGCCAAACACGGCTTGTGAATTGCCGGCATTTGCTTTCTGCACATTCACCAGCGGTTCGCTGTCATCTTCGCCCAGCACATTTTGCTGATAGCCGCCGGCAAGGCAGACCAGATCGCCTTTTTCCAAAGCTTGCGAACCGCTGTTATGCACATGCATGCTGATGCTGCGGGTGGTCAGATTGCTGGCAAAAATTTTATCTGAAGTGAATAAACCATATTCATCGTTGGGATCATTTGTGTGAGCAAAAACCCCATAATTTTCAGCTTCAACATGAATTCCATTATGTCCAGCAGAATTAATGATAACGCCATTAATTCCGGCAGATTCTACAAAAACTCCATTATGATCAGCTCTTCCAACATAAAATCCATTACCTTCTGCTCCCGCTACTTAAAAACCATTTGTAGAATAACTTGAAGTTGAAGTTGTGGGAGTACCTGCAGAACCAACATAAACACCTCCATCATCAGCTTTTCCCACATAGAGTCCATGTCCTTCCGCACCAGCTACTTCAAAACCATTTTTAGAATAACTTGAATAATGAGTTGAAGGAGTCCCAGCATTCCAGACATAAACACCATCACCTCCAGCAGAAGAAATACAAACACCATGATCATCCGCTCTTCCTACAAAAAGTCCATTACCTTGCGCTCCCGCTACTTCAAAACCATTTTTAGTGCTACTTGAATTATGAGCTGAAGGAGTACCTACTTCATAGACATAAACACCATCATCTCCAGCAGAATTAATAACAACCCCATCAACCTTCAAGGTATCCGCTTTCACATTGCCGTTCACATGCAGTTGTTCGGTAGGATTTTCTGTGCCAATGCCGACCTTACCTGTATTGCCTTTGATAGAAATACGTGATGCCGGAGCTGTGCCGTTCCAGGTTTGCAGAAACATGCTGTAGGGCGCTCCGCCGCTGCTGGTGGAACCCAGGAAAAGGCTGTTTGAATTATCCGGCAAACCGAGATAGCGGTTACCGCCGGCTGCAAAGGAGATATTCTGAAAGCTCTGGGAATACAGGCTGCCGCTGCTGTTCACATAGAATTTTTCATTTCCGTCACCACCTGCTTGAAAATAATTATCTCCAACAAAATTAACTTGAACACCATCATCACCAGCAGTATAAACAAAAACGCCATCTTCTCCAGTAGTACTAACATAAACCCCATCTTCTCCGGCAGAAGAAACAAAAACACCATGATCATCCGCTCTTCCTACAAAAAGTCCAAAACCTTCCGCTCCAGCTACTTCAAAACCATTTTTAGTGCTACTTGAATTATGAGCTGAAGGAGTACCTACTTCATAGACATAAACCCCATCATTTGCAGCAGAATTGATGATAACGCCATCAGTCTTCAAGGTATCCGCTTTCACATTGCCGTTCACATGCAGTTGTTCGGTGGGATTTTCTGTGCCAATGCCGACCTTACCTGTATTGCCTTTGATAGAAATACGTGATGCCGGAGCGGTGCCGTTCCAGGTTTGCAGGAACATGCTGTAGGGCGCTTCACCGCTACTGGTGGAACCAAGGAAGAGGCTTCTAGTGTCATGTCAAGCTTGACAAGTCGCAAGGGATGAGAATAATTGTCTCACAAAAGTGAGGTGATTATGATAAAGTACAGAGTGACGCTAAGCAAGGCAGAACATGAAGAACTTGAGACTATTGTTAGTAAAGGCA
>JAIPJH010000088.1 GCA_021734245.1 Candidatus Cloacimonadota bacterium
TTTATGGTGTTTTAGGCTATACCAATTTATAAAAGGAGCATTTTTGTTCAATCAATTTTTTACACTTTTTTGTCTCTAATCTTTTGTGTTTCAATATGATAGTTTAGCACTTTAAAAAATTTTTCGGGGGATGAGTGGAAAAGTTAACACGCATCCCCCGAAAAATATTCCTTTTCAATAATCAACAAAGAGAAGCTATAATTTCATCTATTACAATAAATCAGGTTTACATCTTCCAAATTTTTTGGGAGATGTGTGGAAAAGTCGATGGCAGAAACAAAAACAGGCTGCCGGATTTCAGCAGCCTGAAAAAATTATAAGTATGTAATAATTGAATTACACTAAAGTTATCTTCACGAACAGATCACCCCTTTCTCTGGAATTCAATTTTGGCAAACCTCTTCCAGTAACTCGCAGCATTTTACCTGTTTTTACACCTGCTGGTATTTTCATTTTAATCTTACCATTCAAGATGGGCACAGTAACGTCTGCACCTTTTTCTGCTTCGCTTTCGGAAAGTTTCAGATCGTAGAAAAGATTTTCGCCCTCACGTATAAAATGCTGATGTTTGATCTCTTCAACTTCGCAAAGCAGATCGCCTGCATCTTTTCCACGTCTTCCGGCATTTCCACTGCCAGCTACTTTAAGCATTTGTCCATCACTTACTCCGGATGGAAAATTAACTGAAGCGATAGATTCTTTTTCCATTCTTCCTTCACCTCGGCAGGGGGAACATTTTTCTACGTTTTCAAAGCCAAAACCAGCACAATTTTCACATTCAACTTCTGTCTTTATGTCACCAAATAAAGAATTTGTTTTTTTTGTTGTTTTTCCTGTTCCATTACACTCTGAACAGGTTTTTGATTTTTCAAAATTCTTAGTTCCCTTTCCATCACAAACAGAACATTTTTCCAATTTTTTGTATTGGATTTTTTTTGTTACTCCTGTGGCAATTTCTTCGAGAGTAAGAGGAACTTTGATTTGAAGATCAGTTCCTTTTTCTGATTGTGTATCTTTTGCTCCGAAAATTCCACCGAAACCATTTTTCAGAAGTTCTTCGAAATTTTCATTTGTTTCTGTAGAAGATTTTACTTTTTCTTTGGCATTTTCATTTGTTTCTATTTTATCTTTGTTCGTGGATTTTTCTTTCAATTTCTTTTTAGGAGATTCTTTTTTATGCCCGAATTTACTTAAAAGGTAGTAAATATCACCTTCAAAATTCAAGCTTTCTGCCATATCAATAACGATATTTTCCGGTGTTCCTTTTTTAATCATCTCGATCAGAATCTTTTCATTCTGAGAAACAGATTTCGAATCATTTTCTTCATTGCTGACAGATTGCAGAGTTTTATAAAGGGTCAGTTCATTATCGATCACGCGGATGACTTCCTGTTCTATGCGATAAGCCGTTTTGGAATTGATGTTTAATGATTTGGCAGAAGATTTAAGTTCGATGCGCTCTGTATCGTCGATTTCATTATTATGAAGATATTTATTCTTAACTGTTACAGCGTATTTTAAATAATTCTTATATTTTGGATTGGTAAGTTCTTCCACTAAAATATCCAGAAGTTTTGTGTAGGGTTTCACTCCTCTTCGATCATATTTTTCTTTGTTTATATTCAAATACTTTTGAATTACGAGATCAACTTTTTCTTTAGTTTCAAAGAGATTACCAAATTCGATTTCAGCAAATATTTTTTCGTAGGCGTAGCTTTGATTTTCATCCTTGTTTTTGGACCATAACTCTTCCTCAGAAAAAATCTTGTCCTTATCTTCAACAGGAATTTCATAATACCTGGAATAAAACAAATATTCCAATAATTGCGGGATGATCTTCCTGGCGTCTGAAATGATCTTTTTCCAATCTTCTTCTTTTTTAGCCACATGATCGAAATTGTGAATGATCGAAGAATGAATAAGATAAGATGACAAAGGAATTCCCAGTGAATCAGGTGTTTCATTCTGCAGTTCAAGTTCTTCGATTATGATCTCGAATACATCCAGAAGATCGGATGCATTATCGTCATCTGGTTTATCATATCCTGGTCGAGAATGAGCGAAATCATTTCTGATTCTATTGGCAGTATCCAAAGCAGATTTGATATTGGCTTTGAGCCAAATATGTTTTTCCTCGGAGAAATATTTGCATAACTGAATGTAATATCCGATTGAAACACCTGTGGTTGGTCTGGCTATAAAATCTAAAAAGCGATTTCCCTTTTCTGTTTGGAATTTCTTTTCAAATGCCAGGAAAAGCTGCTTCTGTTTTAAGGATGTAAGAGTGGAAGGAAATTTCCTGAAAATATGGGCAACTAAACTCTCGATGATTTTTCCACCTTCCCTTACAACACCATCATAATCCTTCTTATCGTATTTCTTTTCCAGATCACTATATTTTTCTTCAAAAGTTTCAAACATAATATTTTCTCCGCTCAAATCTATTCATAAATTGAAATTTTACTTCAGTAGAATGTTGTCAAACAATTTGAAAAATTCTTGTATCATCCAAAAAATAATCATTTCAGTAATCAACAAAGGAAAACTGTATTTTTTTTTCAAACCCATGCATTTTAACCCGTGAAATCAATTTAATTTCACTGGGTTATTCGTGGAAAAAACGTGCAAAGGGAATAGTCGATTTTTTAAAAAATTTTTCTTTTTTTTCAGAAAAAAAAGAACACCGGCCCGAAAAAATCGAGCCGGTAAAGAAATTTATTTTTCCTCAAAATCCTGGAATGTTTTCATAAACCGTTTTGCCCAGCCTTCGTGTTGAATGAACAGGGTTTCGGTGTCATTATTCAGCTGCATCACATATTTGGATTCATCATCTTTTGCCAGGCGCAGATAAACAGAATTACCATCCAGCTGCACAACACCTATTTCCAGATCCGGTTTGGCAAGAGCAGCTTCATACTTTTCAAATTCATTGTCTTTGAACTGAGTAGAAGTAACTCTTTTCAGAGCTGTAACAATCGATCTGACAGTGGAATTATCTTCTTTCAAGGTCGCCGTGTTATCGCCATCGGCATAGAACCAGGCTGTATCTTGTTTGGAAAGTTCATAACCAGAATCATCATACAAAACAGAGATCTTTTCGATAGATTCTTCTTCGATGGTGGTCACGGTTTTTTCTCGCCAGTTTTGTGTATCAGCTTTCAGAAGATAATGAACCGATTGATCCAGCAGGAAAACTTCGTTGCTGTTCTCTTTTCTGGCAGGAGTTTTAGATTGCCCTTTCATTTTACCAAAATATGTTGCATCAAGCACTTTGTCGTTTACATCAAAAAAAGTTAGAAAAACCGCAACAGAATCCTGTAACTCGTAATTTGGAAGTGACTGCTGCGAATCGGATAGCGGCAGGCTGGAAGTTTTAGCATTCAATACTTTATCGAAGACATTTTCTACTTTTGCTTGATCTGCTTTATATTGGATCGGATCAGTGATTTCCCAACTTCCGTTTACGTTTTGTAAAGTAATTGTACCGTTGGCATCGGTAACGGAAAACTTGGCAATTTTCACAGAGTCCACATCAAAGAAATCGATAATTTTTTCTGTCTTGTTATTCATTTTGGTTATCAGGAAAAGAACAACCAAAACAGCTAAAATTATCAGGTATATTTTATTGTTCTTATTCATAAAGCTCTCCTAAATATTTTCTTCTTTGCAGTTCTTTTTGATAACGCAGAATTCCAACTAAAATGAGTAGAATTGACGGAAGTAGAATATTGATCCAGCGAATGAATTTCTTTGCACCACTGCTGATCTCTTTGAGAGGTTTGTATTCCACTTCTCTGCTTCGGATTTCTATCAGAGTACTTTCTGAAGCCAGATAATCAACCGCATTTAGTGCAAATTCAGAATTTCCTTTCATGCCGGCGCCGCCGCTGTCTTTGATGAATTCTGAATCGGGAATTACGATTATTTCCGCATCAGTTGTTGCAGGAATTGCATCTGGATAATCTTCGCTACCGGCAAAATAGCTTATGAAGTTTCCTGTAAAGATTCCACCAATATTGAATGGACCTTCATTGTACATTCCTGTGATGTCTTTATTCATGAACTTCTGCACACCAATATCGAGCTGTGGGAAACTTACAAGACCGCTTTTTGCTGATGAATAAAGAAGAGGTTCATAATTGAGAGTGCTAACTGTGTCGATCTCAGATACAAAAACCATCTGCATCTGTTCCACATTCTTCACCATCATGTTTTCTTTGTTCACGTTATTCACAAGCGGCAGGAAGGGATAACTTACCGGAGTATTCATGCGGAAAAAGCCACGCTGCTGCTGAATATTGATCTGACCGCATTCAGTGTCTGCCACCAGGTTCGTTTTGATCTTGATGCCATAATGTTCCAGAAGGTTGAACAGGTTAGATCGAAGAGGTTCTGCAGTCTGAGTTTGCAGATCGGCAGTAATTCTATCCTGGAACATCACGATCTTTCCACCGTTCATAATGTATTGATCCAGGTTGTAAAGCTGCTCATTGGCAAGTGAATCTTCCACACCTGTAAAAATCAGTGCTTCCACATCCAGAAGTGGTTCATCCAGATCGGTCTGACTCAATTCGTAATTATCGGAAATCATTTGTCTTATCGAAGTGTAATCACCCTGCATTTGTTGTTGCTGTTGCTGCGGATAGCCCTGCATTTGCTGAGGTTGCTCGGGTTGAACCGGAAAGAGTGCGATTTTCTTCAAGCCGGCAGAAGTGATCTTCTTGATAGTTTTAGTAATATCATATTCCAATCCGCGCGTATCCTGGATAAGTGGAATAGATTCTTTCTTGCCCTGATGATGGAAAACAAGTCCCATATAAACTTCGCGTACTTCAAATTTATCGTTTTCGATAACTCGCATGGAAGCAGGGAAAATTCCATTTTGCTGCGCTTCCTGCTTTAGTTCATCTTCACTGGCAGGATCGATGAATTCATAGCGAAGCTTTCCTTTGGAATAAGCCTGATAGTCTGCCAGTTTATCTTGCACAAGTCTGCGGGTATCGGCATATTCACCGGGAAGGTTTTGGGAAAAATAGGCTTTTACAACCAGGCGGTCTTCCAGGTTTCTTACAGATTCCTTACTGGATTTTGCCAGAGCGTAGATCTTGCCTTTGGTAAAATCGATGCGAGTGAACATGGAAATGGAAACCAGGTTCAAAAAGATGATGATCGCTACAAAAATTATTGTGTTTGTCCAAATATTCTTTTTCATGATCTTCCTCCTAATTCCACTTTTTGCTTTCCAGAATTGAGATCGATAACTTCAGGAACAAGGCAGTTCCACTGAGGAAATAGATCAGGTTTCGTGTATCAATTACGCCACGGGAAATATTGTCGAAATGATATCCAATACTTAAATATTGGAAGAATTCAGTCAGGAATGGTGGAATAAAGAACAGTGAGAATTGAATGATGAACAAGAAGAATGCGATGAAGAAACTAATGATGAAAGCTACGATCTGATTGCTGGTAATCGTGGAAGAGAAAATGCCGATAGCACTGTAAAATCCGCCCATCAGGATTAAACCGATATAACCGCAGAAAATGGGACCGTAATCTATATTTGATCCCAGGATCATGATCGTGATAAGATGAATCAGCGTGAAAGCCAATCCAACTCCTATCAGTCCCATCGAAGCCCAGAATTTTCCCATGATGATCTGTGATTCTTTGATGGGGAAGGTGGAAAGAATTTCCAATGTTCCCGAACTTGATTCTTTGGATATCAAACTCATCGTGATAGCCGGAACGAAGAAAAGGTAAACGATCGGAATAATTCCGAATAAACTTCTCAGTTCGGCTGTGTTGTTTATAAATAATGGACTGGCAAAAAACCAACCACCCAGAAGTAGAAAGATCACCAGAACGATGTAAGCTGCCGGTGAATTGAAATATCCTTTCAGTTCTTTATTGGCTAAGATTGCTGTATAGTTCATTCTGTTCCTCCTTCTTCAGTTTTTGTTTCAGTCTCGGGTTTGTTATGCATCAGGTTTCTGGGAGCTGCATTGTCGATTGTCAGGTTGCGGAATACATCTTCCAGGCTCACGTTGATGCGGTGCATTTCCAGAAGTGTCCATTTTTTCTTCTTCACATAATTGAAAATATCGGCACGTCTGTCGATTGTGGCATCAAATTCCAGCACAGCTTCCACAAAATCGCCTTTTTCTTTTACCGTTTCTACTTTCATGTTTGTCAGGTCGTCTGCCATTTTCTGGATTTCATCCCTGCTGGCAGTAAGTTCCAGAATGATTCTGGTGCGATTTTCAAAGCTGGCTTGCAGAGCTTCGGCAGAGCCGTCGGCAACTACTTTCCCCTTATTCAGGATAATGATCCGATCACAAACAGCCTGAACTTCCTGCAAAATATGGCTACATAAAATCAGAGTTTTTTCCTTTCCCAATTCTTTGATCAATTCCCGAATTTCCATGATCTGATTTGGATCGAGACCAGATGTCGGTTCATCCAGAATCAGGATTTCAGGATCGTGCAAAATTGCCTGAGCCAATCCGACCCGTTGCTTATAACCTTTGGAAAGTGTGCTGATCGGCTTGGCTACGATGCCATGTAATCCGCATTTTTCGATTACTTCTTTTAATCTCTGTTTAAAGTTTTGCAATCCGCGAATATCGGCTACAAATTTCAGGTAATCATAAACCGTCATTTCGGTGTAGAGCGGATTGTGTTCGGGCAGATAACCAATCATTTTTTTGATTTCAATGGGATTGTCCAAAACGTTCAGGTCACCAACTTCAATGTTGCCTTTGGTTGGACTCAAAAAACCTGTGATCATTTTGATTGTTGTGGTTTTTCCAGCACCGTTCGGTCCTAGAAAACCCAGAATTTCACCTTCATTGATCTCAAAATTGATATGATCGACTGCGCGCAGAGTTCCATAATCTTTTACAAGATTCTTTAGCTGAATCATACAATTTCTCCTTTTTTAATAATTTATTTTTTTCACGCAGGTTTTTTTCTCGGAATTAAGGTCTATTTGTCAAGGATTTTTCAGCACTCATTGATTTGAATTGCTAAACTGTGTAGAATGTTATAAACAGATAAATTGGAAAGAAAATACAGAAAACAGTACATATAAGTTGATAGTGTGAAATTTCTGATTGACGAAAAACCACTTTCATCGTTTGTTGTCAGCAAATATTAGGAGATTGTTGATGAAAATTGTTGGGAAATTGATTCCTTTTGCATTAATAATTTTGTTGTTTATAGTAATTAGCTGTACAGACAGCCTGGATAAAACTACATCTTTGGATGACGTTGTGCGCGTAGAATATTCCGATTGTACAGCCTGTTATGAATGTATAGATCTTTTCGATTGTCCGGAAGGAGCAATCAAGATAGATTCCACTCATTTTACGCAAAGAGTTTATATTGATACTGATTTGTGTGTGCAATGTATGGAATGTACAAATATTTTCCAATGCCCGGAAAACGCTTTTAATTATCAGCCCGATCTTGTTCCACCGGCTGCAGTGCAGGAATTGCAAGGTTATTCCACTCAGCAGAGAAATCTTAATATTCAATTTATTGCTACTGGAGATGATGGTGAAGAAGGCGATACTTATGCTTACGATTTTTACCTTACCGCTTCTAACGGAGACAAAATCTCGATCAATTTTGATATTCCCAATCCATTCATTTCCGGTTATTGGGAATATTGGGATCCAATCGACAGCCTTCCTGCCGGAGAAAATATAACTGTTCACATTACAGCAATTGATGAAGCTGGAAATCGTTCTCCAGAAGCTACAACAGAAGTGGAAATAATGGAAACCATTTCTCCAGCTCCGATTTCCGATCTGACGATAAATGATGTAACATTCAATGAAATGACTTTGAGTTGGACAGCAGTTGGTGACGATGGTATGGAAGGAGTTGCCGGATCTTACATTGTAAAAGTTTCTACAGAACAAATTTCAAACAGCAATTGGGATGATATTGCTGAATATCCCAACCAGATTCAACCGGCAAATCCGGGAGAAACAGAAACATTTGTGATTTCGGGTTTGATAGATAATATGAATTATTTTACTGCGGTAAAAGCAGTTGATGATTTTCAGAATAGTTCTCCACTTTCCAATGTAGCAGAAGCTACAACTTTGCAGTTTCCCGATCTGGAACCGCCAGCCGCAGTCGATGATCTGGAAGTAGAGAATGGTTCCATAAATATGAATTCGTTTTTACTGCAATGGACGGCTGTAGGTGATGATGGAACTGACGGAACAGCAGAATCTTATATTGTGAAAATCTATACTGAAATAATTGATGAAAATAATTGGGATAATCTGCCGGAATATCCACAAAACATAACTCCGTCTGCAGCTGGAACTACAGAAAGTTTGACGATTGAAGGTTTAGATCCGCTCACAGAATATTTTGCAGCAGTAAAAGCAGTTGATGATGCACAAAATATTGCAGATTTATCTAATGTGGTGAATGCAACTACTACAGAACTTCCTGATACTGAACCACCAGATACGATCACAGACCTTGATTCTGAAGGAACCGAAACAACAATTGAACTTACATGGACAGCTCCCGGTGATGATGGAATGATTGGAACGGCACATCATTATGAAATCAGAATGCACGATACGGAAATCGACGAATCAAACTGGGAAGATGCGGAAATTCTGCCTGGACCTCCCTGGCCGTTAACTGCAGGTTCTTTGCAGGATTATACCGTTTCCGGTCTGGAATACAATCAAACGTACTTCTTTGCTGTGAAAGCATTTGATGATAACCAGAATGTTTCTGAAGTTTCAAATTCACCCTCGGCAACGATGGTGAACGACACAACTCCTCCTGCTGATATTACAGATTTAACGATTTACGAAGGTTATGCTTCCAACTTGAGCACGATTCGAATTCAGTGGACAGCACCCGGAGATGACGGAGATCAGGGAACCTGCGATCATTATGAAATTCGATATGCAACAATTCCGATCGATGAGGGAACCTGGGATTTTGCTACAGTTTTCAACGATCCACCAGATCCGCAGTCTGCCGGCACAAATCAGTTCTGCAACGTTTCAG
Organism: Candidatus Cloacimonadota bacterium; assembly: GCA_021734245.1. Taxonomy (NCBI): domain Bacteria; kingdom Pseudomonadati; phylum Candidatus Cloacimonadota; species Candidatus Cloacimonadota bacterium. Next base: position 9,052 of record JAIPJH010000088.1, read on the forward strand.
GATTATTACCAGCAACAATATATTATTTTGCTATTAAAGCCTATGATGAAATGGGAAATGAAAACAGCGTTTCCAATTCACCAGCTGCTAAACTGGTTTATCAGATAAACACAAACGCCTGTCACAATTGTGCTCAATGCATCGGAGATTGTTCATCCAATGCAATTCATCAGGGGGCGGGATACAAATATATTAACCCCGATGAATGCACAGCCTGTGGAGATTGCAGCTGTCCCTGGAATTTGATCTTTCCAGCCGTCGTTGCCTATTAAGTGTTTTCCTAAAAAAAGGATATAAAATGAAAAAGAAACTATTTATTTTGCTGATAAGCATCATCATTTTATCAGCTTTGTTTGCCATTGCCAAAAGTGAGATATTTGTGGAAACAAATGCCTGTGTAGGTTGTGGAGATTGTGTGGATGTATGTCCGGTAGATGCAGTGCAGATAATCGATGGCAAAGCTGTGATCGATGCTGAAAAATGTATCTTGTGTGAAATCTGCGTTCAATCCTGTACCTATAATGCGATCAGGAAAAATAAATGAAAAAAGATTGAAAACCCCTCTGTCCAGACAAGCTGGATATCTCCCCTTAACAAGGGAGAAGGACGGAATTGAAAGCAATTATCTTCCGATTTCGCTCCCTCTAAAGGGAGCTGGCTTCAAATTTTATTTGGAGTCTGAGGGTTAGGAAAAATAAATGAAAAAAAGATTGAAAACCCCTCTGTCCAGACAAGCTGGACATCTCCCCTTAACAAGGGAGAAGGACGGAATTGAAAGCAATTATCTTCCATTTTCGCTTCCTGTAAAGAGAACTGGCTTCAAATTTTATTTGGAGTCTGAGGGTTAGGAAAAAATAAATGAAAAAAAGATTGAAAACCCCTCTGTCCAGACAAACTGGACATCTCCCCTTAACAAGGGAGAAGGACGGAATTGAAAGCAATTATCTTCCAATTTCGCATCCTGTAAAGAGAACTGGCTTCAAATTTTATTTGGAGTCTGAGGGTTAGGAATAATTAATGAAAAAACTAAAAAAGCTAATTCCCTGGCTGCTGCTTTTTGGCATCCTGATCTATGTGGGTTGCGATAAAGTAAGCAATCCTCAATATAATGTTGATGACACTTCCTGCAACGAATGCGGCAGATGTGTTCAGGTCTGCCCGGTAGATGCAATTGAGTTTGGACCGAACGGGAAAGCGATTATCGATCAAACCAAATGTAATCAATGCGGCAAATGCATCACGATCTGCCCCAAAGATGCGATCTATTAGGAGGAAGAATGAAAAGAATAACCACATTGTTCCTCATATTAGTTTTTGGGATCAGTCAGATTCCAGCTCTCACAAACTGGTCGCAGCTTTCTTTCAATTATTTCACGACCGATGCAAAAAACAGCATCGATATTGTTACTGGAGCTTCAGCTGATGCAGATCACATCAATACAAAAGGAAAATTTGGTGGAACGCTGCGTTATGAAGTTTCAGGAAATATCAATACAAACCTTTATTACGACGTTTCCGGAAATTCCTTTTTCTCTGAAAAAAGTCATGAACAGAGAAATTCTTTTTTATATAATGAGATCAAATCTAAATTGATCTATCAAAAGAATGATACATATATAAAATTTCAACTGAATAATCGTTATTATGAACCAAACGAGACTAATTTTTTAAATCTTCCCGGCGTGGAATATGATACACAGCAGCAGATGGTGAATACTGCAATAATCCATTTTAAACAGGATTTAGGAAGATTTAACCTTAATATTTATAACAGCTTTCGAGATCTGGAATATAAATATGCTGTTCCCGAAGAAGATGATGATGACGATAAATCTCGCGATGATGATGAAGATGAAGTAGAAAGTAAATCTGCCAGCGATTTTGACCTCTACAGTTTAGGCAAGATCAGCTATAAAATTACAGATGAATTAAATATTTTTACTCGTGCATATCTTAAAAATGATTTCAATGATAATGATGAATTGAATCAAACCGATATCGGTGGTGGTTTGGAGTATGAAAATCGTCTTGATTTTTCAAATTCCATGTTTTTTCGATTTACATACTACAATCTAAATTCAAAAGCTATCAATGATATATTTACACATAATTTAGTTACGGAATATCGCTATACAAAACGTTTTATAATTCCTCTTGTAGGTTTTCTGTCCTACAAGAATCGATCTGTATATGATGAAGATCATTCCAAACTGCTGCGTGTATCAAATTTGGTTCGGTTTCATCTGAAGCATAGCTACCTAACAACAAAAATGAAAGATTCTTATGTATTAGCTGGTTTGCGTTACAATCCAGAAAATGATGGAACCATGTTTTTGGGTGAATTCAATCAATATTTAGCAGAAGGATTATATATAACGGCAGGCGGCAAGATATCTCCTGAACTTTTCAGCAAATATACTGGTAAACTGGAATATTTTTTCTCACCTCTAAAATCAATCTGGTTGAAAACTGATTATACTGATTTTGAAGCAAGATTCGGTCAGAATATTATTTCATTTGGCACAACCCTTATCTTTTAAGGAACTAAAATGTTCCAGATTTTAGCAAAGGGATTTACGCTCGGACTCACGCTTGGTACGACCTGTCTGGCTACCTGCACACCAATTTATCTGCCCTATCTCATTTCAGAAGATCGCAAAATGGGGAAGAGCATTATCACCGTGCTGGAAATCTCGGCCGGACGCTTTTTCTCTTATCTGGCTTTTGGTGCCATCGCCGGTTTCACCGGCTCACAGATCAGTGCTATAGATCGTGAACTTTTTACTGCGATTGCTTATATATTACTTTCCTTTTATCTGATTTTGTCAGCAGTTCGCACGCATCAAAAAACCAGACATTGTAACATTCCCAAAATGACGCAACTCACCAAAAGCGCTTTTATATTGGGAATTCTTACAGGAATCAATTTCTGTCCTTCTTTCCTTATCGCACTTTCCAATGCTATCGATCTGGGTGGTGCGATAGACGGTATGCTACTGTTCTTCGGCTTTTTCGTAGGAACTTCACTTTATCTTTTTCCGCTGGCTTTCATCGGGCAGCTTTCCAAAGTAGAAATTATGAAACTGATCGCTCAAATTGCTTCAATTCTGGTGGCGATCTATTTTATCTACGACGGCGCAACTAAACTGAATCATTATTTTGAACACAAAAAAATGGAAGATGTTCCAAGTAGAATTGTAGAAGCTTTTCATCCAAAAATTCCGATCATAGTGTTTTCCAACGAAGAAAATTTTGACTATTTCTCTACGGTTCGGGATTCTGCTGATTCTCGACACCCGCTTGATGTGCAGGCTTATGTTTACCAGGAAAGTATTATCGATACTCTAACTTCAGAGAATCATGTGCTGCTGATCGACAGCGAACTTCTGAAAGATAAACAGAAAGAAAAAGAATTGGATGGATTTGATTATTTTTATATAGAACCAAATTATCCTATCGATAAATTGATGCATTTCCTAAAATATTATTCCTTCAAAACCAGCAAGAATGTGCATTTCGAGTTTAAGGAAAAGTAGAACGATCAGCTTGATCGTTTAAGCATTTCAGCCTTTCCGAAAGCTTCTCTCGATAAATCTTAAATTTGCTTTCGGAAAGTTAGTTTATTCAGCTACTTCAGAGTTGTAATTTGCAAAAAAAATTATAAAGTACTTAGCACCAGCGGTGCGCAATATTTACAGCCCTGTGCGTTAGCGCTGGGTGAATGATCTTGTCACATGCTGTAAGGTCATGTGATAAGCTGAAAGTTTACTATTCCCAACTCGTTTTTCATTCACAAGTTAAGTCTGGCATCTTTTTTCATCCTGAAGTCCAGCCTGCTTAAGAACTCCAGTCTGGAATTAATTTTTTATTTTGACAAATTTGTTCAAAATCACAGATTCGGAATCGGTTTTAGAATTGAAGAAAAATAAGTTCATTTAATTTTCATTAAGAGCTTTTTAACAATTTACTTTGATTTTTAAAATTAAATATATTATTTATTTATGTGTTAGTATAATAGACTTTATCAGGATTCTGATTGGATTAAAGTTTATTGTTTTTAAAAAGATAATATGGGGGGAGAAACATGAGTAGAAAATCATCTTTTTTATATTCCATTATTTTTATTCTATTTTCACTAAATTTTGGATGTAAAGAAACTATAAGTCTAGATAGTGGAAATGCTACAGTAACAGATATCGATGGCAATGTTTATCAAACATTAGTTCTTGGCGATCAAGAATGGATGGCTGAAAACCTGAAAGTAACTCATTATCGAAATGGAGATCCAATTCCTAATGTTACAACTAATAGTACTTGGGCTGGGCTTTCAACCAATGCTTATTGCTATTATGATAACGACCCAGCTAATGGTGATACTTACGGCGCTTTATACAACTGGTATGCCGTGGATGATGCAAGAGGTTTAGCACCGGAAGGCTGGCATGTGCCCACAGATGCAGAAATTATGGAGTTGGAAATGTATCTCGGAATGAGCCAACAGCAGGCAAACAGCACAGGCTATCGAGGCACTAACGAAGGCAGCAAGCTTGCCGGCGGTTACGATCTATGGCAAAATGGAGCGTTGAGAAATGACCCCGAATTCGGCAGCAGCGGCTTCAGCTTCCTTCCTGGCGG
>JAIPJH010000089.1 GCA_021734245.1 Candidatus Cloacimonadota bacterium
AGCCGTAGCAGTGTCTGTAGATTCAGATCATATAAAAGTGACAAGATAGTTTTTTGAACATCGAAACAGAAAATTGTGGAGATAAATTTTATCTCGAAACCGATTTACAAAAAAAGGAGCATTTATGGCTGATTTTGAAGAAATAAAAGCAAGTGCCAAAATTCCCAAAATTCCCAAAAAACGAATTCTAACCATCGTGATCATTATTGCTGTTGCTATTTTCATTTTAACAGGACTTTACACTGTCAATCCCGAAGAATTGGGTGTGATCCAGAGATTTGGGAAATATGTGGTTTCCACTGAACCCGGACTTCATTTTAAAATTCCGTTTGGAGTGGATAAACTTACCAAAGTAAAAGTGAAAGAAGTCTTCAAGGAAGAGTTTGGTTTCCGCACCATGCGAGCAGGTGTAAAATCACAATTTTCTCGTCGCAACTTCGATGTGGAATCTGTGATGCTTACCGGTGATTTGAATATCGCAGATGTGGAATGGATAATTCAATACCGCATCAAAGATCCGGTCAGATATCTCTTTAATGTGCGAAATGTGGAAGAAACTATTCGTGACCTGACCGAATCGGTAATACGTGAAGTGGTCGGAGATCGCAGTGTGGATGAAGTTATCGTTCTTAACAGAAAAGAAATTGCTGATGAAGCGGAAATTTTATTGCAAAAAGAATTGAACTACTATAAAGCAGGTGTCGAAGTAGTAACGATTAATCTGCAAAATGTAAATCCACCAGAACGTGTACGACCCGCTTTCAACGAAGTGAATTCTGCCAAACAGGAAAAGGAAAGGATCATCAATCAGGCCTGGCAGAAGTATAATGAAATAATTCCGGAAGCACGTGGTAAAGCCAAGCGAACCATCGAAGAAGCTCAAGGTTATGCCATCAATCGCGTGAACCGGGCAAATGGCGATGCTGACCGTTTTATGCAAATGTATAATACGTACAAAAATGCTAAAACTGTAACCAGAAAGCGCATGTATCTGGAAACAATGCAGAAAATCTTACCGAATGTAGAAAAGGTTTACATCGTTGATGAAGAGCAAAAAGGTTTGCTTCCACTATTGGACCTGAATGACGGAGGTAAGTAAAATGAAATATAAAACACTAATAATCGTAGCTGTAGTTGCCCTGATAATCATTTTTAATGCATTGTATGTAATTGACGAAAGACAGCAGGTTATCATCACTCAATTCGGTGATCCAGTTGGTGGTACAATAAATTCTGCCGGCTTACATCTCAAGATTCCCTTTATTCAAAAAGTTCATTTTTTTGAAAAACGTATTCTGGAATGGGACGGCGATGCCAAACAAATTCCCACTTCCGATAAAAGATATATCTGGCTGGATACCTTCTCTCGCTGGCAAATAAATGATCCCTTGAAATTCTACGAAACAACTCGCTTTGAAACTGCCGCTCATAGTCGTCTGGATGATATTATCAGTGGTACCACGCGAGATGTTATCAGTTCACATAAGCTTCTGGAGATTGTGCGAAACTCCAATCGTCAACTCACCTTTACCGAAGAATTTGAAACCAGCGATCTGGGTGATGTGATCAAAGAAACTATCCACTTCGGAAGGCGTAGTATTGCCGATTCCATCTTTGTTTTATCCAAACCATTGATTGCTGAGTATGGCATCGAGTTGATTGATGTACGCATCAAACGCCTCAATTACAACGAGGATGTACAATCAAAAGTATTTGATAGAATGATCTCTGAACGCCAGAAGATCGCTACAAAATTTCGCTCGGAAGGCGAAGGAAAATCTTCTGAAATTCTGGGTAGAATGAAAAAAGACCTTGATCAGATCGAATCGCAAGCTTATGAAACTGCTCAGAACATCAAAGGTGAAGCAGATGCATCAGCTATAAATATTTATGCAAATGCTTACAATCGCGATCCCGGTTTCTATGAATTCCTGAAAACCCTGGAAACTTACGAACTCACTATCGACAAGAAAAATACGCTGATCATGACGACTGACAGCGATTACTATAAATTCTTGAAAAGTTCAAAATAACATGAATATCTAACTCGTTCCTGAGATTTTTTTCAGGAACGAGTTTTTTTTATAGCGATTTATGAAAAGTCATGAATATTGGATGCAGAAGGCTTTGGAAGAAGCAAAAAAAGCTTTTGCAGAAACTGAAATTCCCATCGGTGCAGCACTTGTAAGAAATAATGAACTGATCGCCGCAAATCATAATCGTACAAATCAATTTAATGACCCTCTTGCCCACGCTGAAAAGCTGGTGATCGAAGCAGCGATAAGAAATGGAAATAAATTCCTGCAGGATTGCACTTTGTATATAACGGTTGAACCTTGCCTGATGTGCGCTGGCTTGATAATCTGGAGTCGAATTGGGAAAGTCTTTTTTGGCTGTTACGATGAAAAAGCCGGAGCTGTTGGATCAATTTATAATGCACTTCTAGATAAAAGTTTTAATCATAATCCGGAAATTGTTTCGGGTGTTTTGGCGAGGGAATGTTCTGAAATAATAACGCGTTTTTTTAAAGAGAAGAGAAATTAACTTTGCGATTTACTTAATTTAATCACAAAAACAGCACCCTGAGATTCATTATCTTCTACAAAAATCTTTCCATTGTATCTTTCGATCGTATTTTTGACAATATGCAAACCAATGCCGGTATGTCCAGAATCACCAAAAATAAATCCTTTTTCAAAAACCTTTGTTTTGATTTCTTCTGGTATCCCGATTCCGTTATCTGCAAAGCGAATTTCGTAATGATCATCAACAGGTTTAACACTAATATCTATAACATCAGCTTTACCATGCAGAAGGGAGTTATTGACTAAGTTTTCAAAAACGGAAAAGATAGCTTCATCAGTAAAAATCTCTCCACTTCCATTGATAACAAATTTAATTCCAGGATGATCTTCCACCAATTTTTTCCAAACTTCATCGAGATTAAATTTTCTTAGTTTAGAAATTAAATTGTTTTCAAGATTTCGCTGCTTATTTATGGTATCCAAACTTTTGTTAACTCTCTTTTCGATTTCAATTAACATATCTGTTTCTGATTTATTTTTGTAGAGTCTTGCTGCACTTTTGATAACTGAGAGATCATTAGCTATGTCATGTCGCAATATTTGATTAACCAGCAGGAGATGATTTTTATAACCTTCCAATTCTCTGTTCTTTTTTTGAACAAGTTTATTTGCCTGAGCTAATTCTACATTTTTCAGTTTATAAATTTCAGCTTCTTTTTCTTTCTTTTCAAGATCGAACCTACTTTTCATTTCAGAAATCTTTTTCTCGCTATCATTATTATAGATCTCATCAGATATTTCTTTAAATTTTTTATGATATTCAAATGCCTTCTTGAAATCAGCTTTTTTCTCGTAAGCCATAAAAAGAATCCGATAGGCGGAATTTTGTAATGGTAACTCACCTAATTCTTGAGCCAGTTTCAACTCTATTTCAGCACTTTTTACAGCTTCATTATATTGCCCGATTTTAAGGTATACACCCGAAATATTTCCAACTACTAAAGCAGCGTTGTGCTTATCATTTAGCTGCAAAGAAAATTCGTAGGCCCGATTGAACCAGTTCAGAGCTTCTTCAGGCTTATCCAAATCGAAATATACTCCGCCAATATTACTATAACAAGAAATCGAACCACGCACATCATTTAACTTCTTTCTGATCTTAAGTGATTTTTGATAATACTCCAGAGCTTTATCATATTTTTTTTGGATATAATTTATTGCCCCCAGGTTGTTATAAGAAAAAGCTAATCCAGCTTTATCTGGTAAAGTGAGTTTTATTTCCAGAGCTTTGCTAAAATACTCCTCAGCTTTTTCAAAATCGTGGATTCTGTAGTAAACAGTTCCGATATTATTGAAGCTTTTCGATATTTCCCGTGGATCTCCTGATTCTTCATCCAATTTTAAGGCTTCAAGATAATAATGTAATGTTTGGTCAATTGCGCCTTTATAATAATGAATTTCTCCAATCTGTGAAAAACATTTTGACCTTATCTTGTTATCCTGAATTTCATCAGTTAATTTCAGTGCTTTTTCAAGAATTGACAATGATTTTTCATAAGCACTCTGCTTGTTGTAAACATAGGCAATATTACTATAACTTTCTGCTACCAAATTTTTTGAATTCAATTCTGTGGATATTTGCAATGCTCTTTCATAAAAGAATAGAGCTGTTTCTAATTGATTTCTGCGATATTGATCACCCAGTTCAAAATAAAGTTTAACCATTCTGTCTGAGTATCCAGCTGCTTCAGCTTCTTCTTTGATCTTTTCTGCTAATTTTATCTTTTCAGAAGAAATCTCACATTCTTTTTGCATTTTAAGAAAGTTCTTAATCTGCTCTATGCAGTTTTTATTATCATTAGTAAAATATCGGGCTGCTAACAGAAAGTATAGATCGGTCTTTTCAGCTATATCTATTTGATCAGATTTTAGAATCCGCCTTATTTCAGCAATTGATTTCATAAAACTCTCACGTCTTCCATATTTTTTTTATAAACATCACAAAAAATATTTTTCTTAAATAAACGTCCAATCAATTCTGACTTTTGATGATATTAATTATTTCATCTGATTTAATAACCAGGGTTCACATCCCAAGTTGATCAAGTATTACCTGCGTTATCAATGTCCATCTGCGGTTTCAATAGCTGGTGATCGAAGCAGCGATAAGAAATGGAAATAAATTCCTGCAGGATTGCACTTTGTATGTAACGGTTGAACCTTGCCTGATCTGCGCTGGCTTGATAATCTGGAGTCGAATTGGGAAAGTCGTTTTTGGCAGTTACGATGAAAAAGCCGGAGCTGTTGGATCAATTTATAATGCACTTCTAGATAAAAGTTTTAATCATAATCCCAAAGTAATTTCCGGAGTTTTATCAGATGAATGTAAAACTCTTATCAAATTTTTTTTTAAAACAAGACGCTGATTTCTAACTAACTTTTTATGAAAGCTGAATAATGCCTTCCCGAATCGTTGAGATAATCAAATCAATTTCTTTGCTGGTAATAGCAAAATGTGGTGTAAATCTTATTCCATTATCTCCACCATGAATCATGTTTATACCATTTGTTCTCAAATAATATTCAAAACCATTTTCGGCAACAACAGGAAATTTATCTTTATTCAATTCAGCATTTACGATCAAACCCGTACCAATCACACTTTCGATAGCTTCAGGATATTCATCAGCCAGTTGTTGTAATTTTGTTTTAAATTCTCTGCCTTTTTCCACAATATTTTTGCGGATTTCTGGAGTAATATTTTCCAGTACTTCGCAGCCGACTTCTAAAGCTCGTGGATTTGTCGTCATGGTGTTTCCATAAACTCCTGGAACATACAACTCAGCAAATTTCTTTGTTAGTGCCACTACCGAAAGTGGATATTGACCAGCATTTAAAGCTTTTGAGTAAGTTTCACAATCTGGTGCTTCACAATTTTCGAAACCAGGATAATCAATTATACTCAAAACTCCCTGAGCTCTTAGAGCTGCCTGAATTGAATCTACAATCAACATACTTCCATGTTCAGAAGTCAACCTGCGCGCTAAATTATAAAATTCAGGTGTAATTGCCAATCCCGAAACACCTTCTCCCATAACAGGTTCCATATAAAAAGCTTCAATAAATATATTATTATCGGCAGCATTTTTATATATTTCTTTCAATGCTGTTAGATCGTTTGGTGGAACGATAATTAAATCATCAATATCAGAGAATGAATAGAGATTTTCCCGGTAAATTTTTCCAGTAGAATCTGATACTTTGGCAGCTCGATAAGTTCTACCGTGAAATCCTCCCTGCAAAGAAAGCTGTTTAACCTTTTTATTCCTGTTTTCTGCTTTTTCCATAATTTTTTTTGTTTGAATATCGCAAATCCTGGCAGCAACACTAACAGCTTCCGAACCACTATTCATGCAGATAAACTTGGAAAAAGGACAACTATCTTTCGTGTGTCCAATCTCTTTTTTTAGTAAATCAGCAAAACGTTTTTGGCTGAATTGTGGAGTCATCACATTTGCCATTACCCAGGGTTTTGACATTGATTCTAATAGGATAGATGATGAATGTCCCATTCCCAGCATGCCATATCCGGCCGAATCATGAAGGACACCTCCGTGAGAAGTTACAATCCAGGGACCAAATGCACTTAAAGCAACAAATGGGCTACGAGTTTTCTCGGGATAAAAATTTTCATAATCTTTCTGTAGTAGGATACATAAATCTTGTTCATCCATCTGCAATTCTTCTGAATAATCCCTTTGAAGTGATCTGTGACTTTGGAAAGCTGTGTTTATAGTTTTTTGCAAATCTTTATCATCCAGGAATGTCTCTATTATTTCATCCGATAAACCTTCTGTAACTCTTCTGCCTGAATAGTTTCTTATTTCATACAACTTTTGAACCAGTTCATTCATTTTAAGTCTCCTTTTTTTACCGATATAACCAAATCAGCAATTTTTTTATTCATGTATTTGATTGTTATAAAACCAATTAACAACGTCAAGTAAATACTTAACACGCATCCCCCGAAAAATATTTATTTTCCAGTAAGCAACAAAAAAAAACAATAATTTCATTTTTTTCAAGCCCATGAATTTTTAACCTGTGAAATCAATTCAATTTCACTGGGTTATTCATGGGAAAAGCAAACAAAGCCTTTTGTAGTAACCATTTCAATGGTTTATTATTTGTGCAAACGGTTGAAAACGTTGTCCGATATATTTCTGGTATCAAGATTCCCACGAATTAATTCGTGGGCTTTGCTGGATAAGGTTTTGGATGGGTAAAATAGCAACAATTTCATTTATTACAATAGATTATGTTTATACCTTCCAAATTTTTCGGGGGATGCATGAATACTTAAGATGATTCTAAAAACACAATTATAGCATCGAGATTTCTATTGTTTTAACTGCTTAATGATAAACCATTTATTTCATCTACAAACATTTAAAAATTAAATGTTATATTCAGCAAATGCAATATGTTTTGTTTAGATGAAATTCATATTACTATAAAAAAATCTACTGTTTATGGGTTTAGATTTTTTGTATATTGACATAAAAAAATAAATTTTTAGGTTTACTTAGTTAAATATTTTTTTGTTTGGAGAGTAGTTTTGGTAATTATAAAATCAGAAAATAAAGAAAAAATAAAAATCTTGCATTTTGAAGATAAAGGCATCAATCAAAAGGCTTCTAAAATATCTGTTAAGGACCGAAGTAATTGTTATCATTTTACGATACTTTATTTTATCAAATCCCTACTTCGGATCGACATCTTTCCAGATAAACATTAGATTGACATATTTTAGGTGGAATATGAGAATTTATAAATTAAAAAATCAAATTCAGAACTACAATTGGGGAACAAAAGATTTCATTCCTGAGCTTCTGAAAATAAATAATGAGAAAAAACTTCCCTGCGCCGAATTGTGGATGGGAGCTCATCCCAAAGCTCCGTCACGGGTTATCGAGCTGAAAATGAATTTAATGCAATTGATCGAGAAATTCCCAGAAGCTGCTCTAGGAAAAGAATGTCAAGATTCATTTAACAATAAATTACCATTTTTACTGAAAATATTGTCCGCCGAAACTCCTCTTTCTATTCAGGTACATCCCAGCAAAAATCAGGCAGAAGAAGGATTCGAATTAGAAAATTCCAGCGGCAAACCAATCGATGCATTTGATAGAAATTATAAGGATAACAATCACAAGCCGGAACTGATCTGTGCTCTTACACCTTTTGTAGCAATGTGTGGATTTCGTCCCTTATCTGAGATAAAAAATCTTTTGGATACCTTTTTAATGAAAAGCATATTACCGAAATACGATTTTGCAGAAAACAATGAAATCGAATTGAAAGATTTTTTTTCAAGATTGATGAATGCAGACAAAAAGAAACAACAAAGTTGGATTGATAATCTGATCTGCAACATTAATAAAATCTCAAAACCTGAAGAATATAAATTTGAAATTTACTGGATCAAAAAGCTACAAAATTTTTATCCAGGTGATATTGGAGTACTTTCTCCTCTGCTATTGAACTTGATTGAATTAAATTCCGGAGAAGCATTATATCTGCCAGCTGGAGTTTTACATGCCTATCTTAAAGGAACAGGAATCGAGATCATGGCAAATTCCGATAACGTTTTGCGCGGAGGTCTTACAACAAAACACATTGATGTACCAGAACTTTTGAAGGTTTTACATTTTTCCGGTAGTGATATCGAAAAGGTCCAGCCACAAAAAAGTACATCATACGAAAAAACATATAAAACTCCTGCTAATGAATTTGAGCTTTCTTACCTAAATTTATATAATCAAAAAATTAAAATTAGAAATAAAGGTCCGGAAATTCTGTTTTGTATCGAAGGTAAATCTATTTTGAATTCGCAGCAGAATATTTCATTTTGCAAAGGAGAATCTGTTTTTATTCCAAATAACATAAATGAATATTCTATACAGGGAACAGCAAAGATCTTTCGGGCAAAAATACCCATAAGGAGATAGATAGCTTTTTCAGTTTACTCTACTTCCCATATTTTTTCTCGTAAACTCAATATCTTAATCAAGCTCGTGGTCGAAATCAGCAAGAAGTTCCAAGGTTCTCATACTTTAAAAAATCTAACTGGAAAAAACTATAAGCTTTATCAGAAAATATCTGGCGGAGAGTCAGGGATTGCAGATTCAAAGAAACACCGTTTCTTTTTCGGTCTGCGCTACTTCGCTTCTAATATCTCGTAATCTCGATATCAGATTCAAGCTCGTGGTCGAAATCAGCAAGAAGTTCCAGGGTTCTCAAACCCTAAATAACTAACTGGAAAAAAAACTATAAGTTTTATCAGAAAATAACTGGCGGAGAGTCAGGGATTCGAACCCTGAAAAATTTCTTAATTTCTTGACATTTATGGTTGTTTATAGTTATTTGTTAATCAGTTTAAATATAGTGATTTAAAAAGATTTTACTTTCTGGTTGTTTTCCGTTATTTTTGGTTATTTTTATAAAAAGTGTACACTTTTTGGTCACCCAGATTGTAATCATTACAAGGAGATTAAACTTTGAATTATAAGGATTTGAACGAAAAGGTCGTTAATAAAATTAGTAATTATAACGACAGTTCCAGGATAAAAATCAGGTTAAAGAGAATAAAATCGGGTTATTCTGCCTATTTAGATTATAGAAATAATAATGGTAGAGAAAGAAAATATCTCAAAATATATCTTTCAGGAGATCCAAAAGATTGGTCAACTGACAGAGCTCTGCTTCTTAAAATAAAAGATCTCCAGAGAATTGAAGAAGAAAAGTTCAGATTAAATTCTGATCTTTACAGTCTCAATAGAAATAAAATGGATGCTAACTTCGTTATCTATTTCAAAAACCTGGCTGAAAAATATACAGGTAATACAAAGAGAAATTGGCATAGCGTTTATTCTCATCTTGATGCCTTTACCAAAGGTTCCATAAAATTTTCTAAAATCAATGAAATCTTTTGTGAAAATCTTAAAGATTATATGCTTTCAAAACTATCGGTAAATACAACTATTTACTATTTCTCCAAACTCAATCAAGCCTTGGATCATGCTATTTATAAACATAACCTACCTATGCTGAATTATTTTAAAAAGGTAAAGCATCCCAAGCCAACAGATCCGCCAATAAGATATCTGGATGAATCAGAAGTTATTAAGCTAATCAAGAATCCACATCCAAATATTAGAGTAAGGAATCCATTTTTATTTTCCATTTTTACCGGATTAAGATTGTCAGATACTAAAGCACTAAAATTCGAAAACATAAGAAATAATAGACTTTCTATCGTTCAGATAAAAACAAAAAAGCCGTTGGATGTTCTGCTCAATTCAAATGCTATCAGGATAATAGAAGAACAGAAATCTATCGTGGGAAACAGCGAATATGTGTTTCATTTCCTTGATGATGATTACATGAATCGGCGGATAAAAGAATGGGTAAAATCTTTGGGGATAAACAAGGAAATTACTTTTCACTGCGGAAGGCATACATTTGCTACAATGGGTGTCACTTATGGCATGGATATCTATGAAGTGTCTGAATTGTTAGGGCACACAGACATCAAGCATACACTCATTTACGCCAAGTTAGTAAATAAGAAGAAAGATCTTGCAGCCCTCAGATATCCAGATTATTATTCCCCCAGAATTTAATTATCATCAAGCTTTAACAATCTACTCTTCTTCCCGAAACTTGTTATCAACAGTTAATTTTTAGTTCTTGTTGCAGCGAAATATAATAGGCATCGTTCCATTTTTAGATGTTCAGATTTGGCAAAGTCTGCAAGTTCACCCACGGCTAAAGGACCAGGAGTTAATTCTACAAACAAATCTGTATCAGGATGGAAATATGCTCTGTTCTCATCCAGCTACGAACGAACGACATTTGAGATATTAAACGTTCGTTTTAAACAAAAATTTTTAATAAGGATCGACCGATGTAAATGCATAGAATTTTAGATAGATCAGCATTGTAAATATAGACCAGCATGATGAAAACGTAAATTGTTTTGTCTAATCAATTTATCAGTCGATGATACATTAAACAACACATTTTTTTTTAATAATACTGCAGATCGACGGTGAGTTTTGCTTTGCAAAGCCATACCTTGTCGATGAATCGTTTTCTCATAAATTCGAAAAGCGATTCTTAAACCGTGAAAAATTTGATTGAGGGTTAGGAAGTGTCAAGGAATTTGAGAAAAAGCGTGAAAGGGTAGAAGCGGAAATGAGGATAAGAGGGAGTGCCAGCGTGCGGAATACCTGAGAGAATGAGAAATTTGAAATCGGAAGAACGCCTGAAGTCCAGACGGAACTGAACTCCAGTCCAAGTTTGAAGTCAAATCTCAAAAATTAGAATTTTTCAAAACATTCCGATGATCTGCGAGCAATCGGAAGTTTTCACATATCCCCCGAAAAATTTGGAAGATATAAACCTAATTTATTGCAATAAATGAAATTGTTGCAATTTTATCCGTCCTAAACCTCATCCAACAAAGCCCACGAATTCATTCGTGGGAATCTTGATACCAGAAAAATATCGGACAACGGTTTCAACCGTTTGCACAAATACATGAAAACCATTGAAATGGTTATTATAAAAGATTTGTATGCTGTTCCCATGAATAATTTCATGGGCTTGAAAAAAAATGAAATTATTGTGTTTTTTGTTGATGACTGGAAAATAAATATTTTTTGAGGGATACAATCGGAAGTTTTCTTTTGACAAATATTGTTTATACTAACAGGTTCGTTTTTAGTTTTGAAATCAAGGGAAAATAATGCAGATTGAATTGAAAGAATGCTCTATTAAAGATGAAAAGCGCATTGCCCTGATATTCAAATATGATAGAGAAGTAATTGATCTGATAAAACAGATCGAGGGCAGGAAATGGTCGGTAAATGATAAGTTCTGGCATATTCCCTACCAGGAAGAAGTAATTCAAAAGCTAAATAAACAATTTAAAGATAAACTGGAATTTGTTGAATATTCTGAAGTTCCAGCGGAATATATTGATGCTTTGGTAAGGGAAGATTACAATGAATCTACTATTAAAACTTATTCACAAAATTTCAGAAAGTTTTTAAAACATTATCCCAACACAAAACCAGCTGATATCACACCTGATCAGATTAGAAAATACATAGTTTACTTAGTAGAAGAAAAGAAGTGCTCTCCCTCATATCAAAACAATGCTATCACAGCAATTCGATTTTATTACACCAAAGTTTTGGATAGAGAATTAGATGACTATTATGCTCCTCGCCCTCATAGACCAAAATCAACACCTAAAGTTTTGAACGAACATGAAGTCGCTACAATTTTGAAGTACGTTACTAATCTACGTGATAAATGCATGATTTTCCTGGTATATTCCGCTGGATTATCTCCCAGCGAGATAATTTACCTGAAACCAGAACATATAGATTCAAAAGCGATGAAAATCTTTATCAGCAGTGCAAAAGGAGACAAGGACAGATATGTAGTTTTAGCGGAAAAGCTGCTGGTCTTTTTGCAAAAATACTTCAAGCAATATAAACCAAAAATGTGGTTGTTTGAGAGCAATCCCGGTAAACAATATTCCAAAAGAAAGCTGCAGAAAGCTTTCCAAACAGCAGTAAAGAGAAGCGGGATAAAGAAAACAGCAACATTAACGATATTGAAAAATTCGTTTGCTGTTCACTTGATAGAAAAAGGAGTTGATATAAGATATATTCAGAAAATGCTGGGACATAAGCAAACTAAGACTACAATGAAATATCTAAAGGCGAGTAAAAAGGATATTAAGGCAATTACAAGCCCGTTGGACAACTTGGAAATTTGAAATGGAAAATGTGAAATGGGAAATTTGAAATGATCGAGTTAGAGACAAAAGATTATAAACTGATTCCGATTGAAAGTGATCGCTATAAAATTGAAGTCTATGCCTTTCATTTTACCAAAAAGCATGCTCTTACAATAGATCGTTGTTATTTCAGCGGACCGCAGCAATCCTGGGTGATGCCACAAAGTGAAAAATGTTTAAAACAATTTCTAACTCTGTTCCCTGAAAAGAAGGAAAATCATAGGCAGAAAGCAATTCAAGATATGATCGATCAGTTGATAGTTAAACGCTACAGTGAAAATACGATCACAGTCTACAAAGATCATATAATCAGGTTTTTTGATCATTTTTCTAATATGCAGCCTTCCCAACTGACAGATGAAAATGTGAAAGAGTATATTCTTTATCTTTTAGAAACAAAGAAAATTTCGCTTTCATATCAGAAGCAAGCTATAAGCGCTATAAAGTTTTATTTTGAGAAGATATTGAGAAGAGATACAAAGAAATACTATTTCGAAATGCCCCGCAATAATGAGGAAAAGTTACCGATTGTATTGAGTAAAAGGGAAGTAAAAAGAATTCTGGATTGTACACAAAACTTGAAACACAAAACCATTCTTTCGACAATTTATTCAGCAGGATTGAGATTGAGTGAAGTGGTAAATTTGAAAATTGCAGATTTAGACAGTGAACGCAAACTAATATATGTACGAGGTGGAAAAGGCAAAAAAGATAGAACCACGATATTAGCTGAAGAATTGTTGATCTTGTTAAGAAAATATTTTAAGATTTACAAACCGAAAGTCTGGCTTTTTGAAGGAAAAAATGAAGGAAAGTATTCGAAAAAAATGGTACAAAAAATTTTTTATGATTCTTTACATAAAGCAAATATTGACAAAAAAGCATCGGTTCATACATTACGTCACAGCTTTGCGACACACTTATTGGAGCAGGGAGAAGATTTGAGGTATATACAGAAGATTTTGGGGCATAAAAACATTAAAACGACAGAAATATATACGCACATAACAAAGAGAGGATTTGAGAAAATATTAAGCCCCGTCGACAGTTTGGATTTCGAAAGTTAGGAGATATACAATAACTCCAGAAAAAAGTTATTGTATACTATTTTTTGGATATCTATAGTTAGTTATGTCTACCAAAAAAGTAGGCGTGAGTACGAATGTTA
>JAIPJH010000090.1 GCA_021734245.1 Candidatus Cloacimonadota bacterium
ACTGGACCTGCCCAACCTTGAACAACGGCGGTACAACCCTGACTGAACTTCTGGAAATGCGGGTTTATAGAGATGACATCTTAATATATACTGACTTTAATCCAACCCTAGGCGGAACGGGTTCTTACCTTGATGCAGCCGTTCCTGCTTCTGGCTTATATGAATATCAGGTAGTTGGTTATAATAATGAAGGTGAAGGAACCCCGGTTAATGGTGAACTTTGGGTTGGTGAAGATATGCCGGATGCTGTTACCGATCTTGTATTGACTGATGTTAGCACAAATGTGCTTATTGCTCAACTTGACTGGATAAACCCCGCCACAGGCTTGCACGGCGGGTATTTAGCAGGAATTACGGGATACGATATAGAGCGTTCCGATGGAGCTGTTTTTGATTTTGTAGGCTCAACTACCTCCTGGCAGGATTACAGTATTACTGAAAATGGTATGTATTCGTATACTCTAACGCCTTACAATGCCGCAGGCTCTGGTCCCTCTACTACTTCTGCTGAAGTTGCAATTGGTTCTGCTATCATTCAGGTGGGAATTGGTGAGGAATTAAATCATCAATTACCCCTAGTTTTCAATCACATGGACAGCATGGTAGAAGTAGTTTATCTGCAGGAATGGCTGGATGTTGGAATGATTATCAATACTCTCTCCTTCCATGTTTCTATGACCAGCGTTATGAACGGCCCCCGTGATCTGGAAATCTGGCTGGGTTTAACGGCTGAAGCAGACTTGTCAGCTGGTTGGATAGATGGTACTGACCTGGAACAGGTATATAGTGGTTCAATTATTGTACCTCCTGGTGACAGCTGGGTTGAGCTACCTTTGGATGTAGACTATATTTATGAAAATTCAGACAACCTGGTGATGTTGATAATCAGTAATGATGATGATGATTATTTAAATACTGATGCGTGGTGGTGTACAGAGTCCGGAACACCAGCCAGAAGTCGGGTTGATTTTGCTAATAACGCGACCGGTTGGGAATTCAACGCTTTTACGGGTCCCTGGGATGGTGATCAGATCAGATCTCTTTATCCCGATGTAAGATTCGATTATACACCTCTGGGCGGCCCACAAACCCCCGATGAATCTACCGATGTAACATTCGAAGCCGATGCCGGCGGTGCCCTGGAAACGCAAATTGACTGGACCTGCCCAATTTTGAACAACGGTGGTACAATTCTGACAGAGCTTCTGGAAATGCGGGTTTATAGGGATGAATTATTGATCTATACGGACCCAAACCCTACTATGGGTGGATCAGGTTCTTACCTCGATGCAGCTGTTCCTGTTCCCGGCTTAATTGAATATCAAGTAATTGGTTATAATAGTTTCGGGGAAGGATTTCCGGTTTATGGATGGCCATGGGTTGGTGAAGATATGCCGGCTGCAGTTGATAACCTTGTCTTGACGCAAACGTCTCCCGATGCTTTATCCGGAACACTCACCTGGGACAATCCTACTACAGGCTCGCACGGCGGACCGTTCAATGAGCCGATCTTGGGATATCATATAGAGCGTAATGACGGTATGACTTTTGAACTGGGTGGATCAGCGACATCTTATCTGGATGACACAATTCCAATCTCGGCCTACTATTGCTACTCTGTTGTACCCTACAATGTGATTGGTGATGGTCTAGTTATGACTTCCAATTTAGTTCTTATTGCTGATTCTGATCTTTTGATTTTGGAAGACTTCTCAAATGGCGTTCCCCCCACAGGCTGGTATATTGATGGTCTGGGGCAGACTAACTGGTCTTCATCTGCAACTAACTTTGCCGGTGGCATTGTTCCGGAACTAAAGTTTAGCTGGGCACCAGAATTTTATGGAATATCACGCATGTGCTCAAATATTCTGGATACTTCCAGCATGAATGAATTAGCTCTGGAATTCAAGTATAGCCTGAGCCATTATGATACTGGTTTACCATATACAATTGGTGTGGCAACTACTACTGATGGCACAACCTGGAATGATGTCTGGAATCTAATTCCAACCAGTTCAATTCTACCAACAACAGTGAATGTTGATTTTACAAACGCAGACGTTGGCTCAGCTACCTTCCAGATATGCCTTTATTTTGATGGTGATTCCTACTTCAAATATTGGTGGATTGATGACGTGATCCTTACCGGCAATAGCCCTTTAATATTACCTCCGGAGAATATTGCAGTTGATTCTATTCTGGGCTTGGTAACCTGGGATTCACCAGCAGTAGATACAGTTGGTAAAGCTACTAATAATCGTGAATTGACAGGTTACAATGTATATTTGGACGATGTTTTGCAAGGCAATACAACAGAACTTGAATGGCTGTATGATGTACTGTTGATCAATGGTCTAAACTATCAGGCCGGCGTGGAAGCAGTTTATGATGAAGGTACATCCGAAATGGTTATAGTGGATTTTATTTATGAAGGAACAGGTTCAGGTAATATCTTACCTTTGGTAACGGAACTTTCGGGAAATGATCCCAATCCCTTCAACCCCGAAACAACGATCAGCTTCACAACCGCAAATTCAAACAATTTAACGCAGATTGATATTTACAATTTAAAAGGACAAAAGATCAAAACTTTACTGCATGAACAAATTTCAGCCGGGCAACATTCTGTTGTCTGGAATGGTAAAAATAATTCAGATATTTCAGTTTCCAGCGGAGTTTATTTCTACCAAATGAAAAGTGGCAGTTTTGTGGCAACGAAGAAGATGATTTTGCTGAAATAGAACTTTTTGGGGCAGCTCCGGCTGCCCCGGAATTCTGCTTCTGAAGCAGGAATATCATACTGTTTTAAAATATTTTGGAGAAATAATTATGAAGAAAATATTTATGGTTCTCATCGTCAGTTTTCTAATTCTCGGCATTACGCTCAATGCGAAAAATGCTGAAAAAACTATCATGCGAAATGTTAACGGGCTAGCACCTCGACAACTGAGCGGAATATCTAACCATGAACAAATGGTGTTTTCTAATGTAAACCGTGACCCTGATTCCCGGGTTTATGCTTTCAATGCTTATGATCCCAACACAATTATACCTGTAGGACCAGTTACATTCATCTTGAACGATCCGGCCGGTCTTACTTCTTTAGCGGCATCAACAGCTCCCTATCTCATGGCTGGAGCCTGCTGGTTGGCAGAAACCGAGACCTGGTACTGCACTCAGTACGGCGGAGGTTTATATACCATTGATCCTGCTACCGGCACTATGACCTATATAGCTGACTCGATCGGTTTAAATAGTATAGAAACTGATGATTCCGGAATTATGTATGGAACAGACGGCTCTAATTTATACACTGTTGATTGGACAACCGGTGCAACGATGCTGATAGGTTCTCATAATATAGGTTTCGCCATGGCAGGAATAGCCTGTGATGATGCAGGGAACATGTATGGCCTTTCTGTTGATGGAGAAGCTTCAGCTGATCTGTATTTAATCGCTCTGGATACAGGAATTGCAACCTCACTTGGTTCAACAGGGGCGCAACTTTGTTATGCCCAGGACATGGCCTACGATAAAAATGACGGAGTACTTTATGCAGCTGCTTATTTTGGTGACGGAACTCCTTCCGGTTTGTACAGCATCGATACAAATACAGCTGCTATGACCCTAATTGGTGATTTCCCCGATGGGATAGAAGTAGCAGCTCTGGCAATTCCTTATATACTGGCCGAACCAGGTGCACCTGCAGCTCCTGCTGATGTAGTCGTTACTCCTGATGGAAATGGTGGACTGAATTGTGATCTTAGCTGGACCTGCCCGGATTTAACTTTTGGGGGTGATCCTCTTACCGAACTTCTGGAAATGCGGGTTTACCGTGAAGGTATACTTGTTTATTCAGATTCAAATCCTATTATCGGTGGTGCCGGCAACTGCTCAGATTTTGTAACAGCTGCAGGAGTGTATATTTATGAAGTAGTTGGTTATAATAGTGAAGGTGAAAGTCCTGCAGAAGGAGAAGCTGTGTGGATTGGAGAAGATATTCCAGACGCTGTTATAGACTTCACATTAACAGATGTTAGTACAGAAGACCTGATTGCCCAACTGGATTGGACAAATCCAATCACAGGATTTCATGGGGGATATTTTGCCGGAATTACAGGATATAATATCGAAAGATCAGACGGAACACTTTTCAGTTTAGCTGGTTCTACTACAACCTGGCAGGATGTTACAATTGTTGATCCCGGAATTTATGCTTACTCTATAATTCCTTATAATAGTATAGGATTGGGTCCATCAACTACCTCTTATCAGGTCGGAATTGGCATTGATATCGCTCAGGTAGGAAACACAGAAGTTGGTGATTTTTATATTCCCCTCAACTTATGGTTTATGGATAGCATAGTGGAAGTAGTCTATTTGCAGGAATGGCTGGAAACAGGAATGATCATCAATACAGTTTCCTTCCACGCTGCCACAATCAGCACCATGACCGATGCCTGTGACCTGGAAATCTGGCTGGGTGAAACCCCGGAAGATGATCTGACTGCAGGTTGGATTCCGGGAGCAGATTTAGAGCAGGTGTTCAGTGGAACAATCGATGTAGCACCAGGAGATCACTGGCTTGAGATTCCTTTGGATGAAGACTTTTATTATGGGAACTATGAAAATCTGGTTATGATGATCATCCGTAATGATAATGAGAATTACTCCTTTAATGATCTCTGGTGGTGTACAGAGTCAGGTACACCGAACCGAACACGTTTAAATTTTAGTGATAACGAGACAGGTTGGGGATTCAATGCTCTTACAGGTCCCTGGTGGGGAACAGAGACTAAAACAATTTATCCTGATGTACGCTTCTATTACACACCTCTAATCATTCCCTCCCCAGGTGCAGCTACCGATGTAACATTCGCAGCAGATCCCGACGGAGCTTTGGAAACACAAATAGACTGGACCTGCCCGACTTTGAACTACAGCGGTACAACCCTGACCGAACTTCTGGAAATGCGGGTTTACAGAGATTCATTATTGATCTATACGGACAATAGTCCAACCATTGGTGGAACAGGTTCTTACCTTGATGCAGCTGTTCCTTTGTCTGGTTTAAATGAATATCGAGTAGTTGGTTATAATAGTGAAGGTGAAGGAATCCCGGTTAACGGAGAGCCGTGGATTGGAGAAGATATACCGGCTGCAGTTGATAACTTTGCCTTGGCGCAAACTTCTCCAAACACTTTATCTGGAACACTCACCTGGGAAAATCCTGCAACTGGTTTCCACGGCGGTCCTTTCAATGAGCCTATCCTGGGCTATCATATCGTGCGCAGTGACAGTATGGTTTTTGAATTGGAAGGATCAGTTACAACCTATATTGATGATACAATTCCAATAACCGCTAACTATTGCTACACTATTGTACCCTACAATCTGATCGGTGATGGTCCAATTATGACTTCCAATTCCGTTCTGATTGCTGATAATGGTCTTTTGATCTGGGAAGACTTCTCAAATACTGTTCCTCCCGAAGGCTGGCATATAGCTGATCTGGGACAAAATAACTGGTCATCATCTGCAACTAGTCGTGCCGGTGGCGCAGCTCCGGAAGCCTGGCTGGATTGGATTCCAGTATTTTCTGGAATATCACGCCTGTGTTCAGATACTCTGGATACTTCTGGAATGAATACCTTAACTCTGGAATTCAAGCATCGCGTCTATGACTATGAAGGTGGTTATACACTTGGTGTGGCAACTTCCACGGATGGTACAACCTGGAATGATGTCTGGACTACTATTCCAACCGGTTCAACTCCACCCGCAACGGTGATTGTTGATATTACAAATGTAGATGTAGGATCTGCTACTTTCCAGTTTTGTTTCTATTTTGCTGGTGAGTCATACGATATTGACTGGTGGTATCTTGATGATGTGATACTGACCGACAATGGTCCTTTAGTAGCGTCACCGGAGAATATTGTTGCAGTTATAAACACGGAACTTTCAGGAAATTATCCGAATCCCTTCAATCCTGATACAAATATTGCCTTCTCACTCAAAGAAGCTGGCCATGTGACCCTAGAAGTTTACAATATCAGAGGTCAGTTGGTAAAAACTCTTGTGAATGAAGTTAGAGAAACAGGATTTTACCTTGAGAACTGGAAGGGAAGAGATGATTCTAACAAATCAGTTGCAAGCGGAGTTTACTTCTACAAAATGAAATCAGGAGATTATCATAAAAGCAAGAAGATGCTGCTTATTAAATAGTCCTTCGGAATCTCACAGGACAAATCTTGATGAAATAGGATAAACAGATAATTCGAAGCTTCTGGCTTTCAAGTTTAATTTTAAGCTTTACTAACCTTGCGAAGGTCGTTCCAGCAGGAGTCCAAAAACCTTCGCAAGGTTATCTTTATCCCTGCACTGCCAGAAAATAGATCTGCCAGAGTTCTTTTTGCGATGAATGCAGAAGCGGTTTCAAAACGGTCATACCAGCTTTTCCAATACTTTTTTCCAGGTATTTTATTTCAGCAAATTTCGCTTTGATCTCTTCATCTGCAGGCAAATTCATTCCTGTTTCCCGCAGCAGCAAAACTCCTTTGGCACGGATGGCCAGTTCCAGGTAAACTCGCAGATAGCAAAACAGATCAAGCACAACTTCTCCGCTGAAAACATTGCGAAATCCGGCTAAGTATTGCCCTTGTTTTGTGGAAGAAAAATTACCGCTTTTTAAAAATCCCAGCATTTTCACATCGGAATCAAAACCGCTTTGCAGCCAGTTTTTCATACCCTTTTCACTGTAAGAAAAAAGTCCGATCAGCAAAATTGGCAATCCCACAACCTGCAGCAGAGTATTGATCATCGGTGACAGGAAAAAATGATTGAAAAAAGAATGAATAATTATTGCTGCCAGTAAACCCGGTAGAAAATAATACAATTTGATCTGTTTATGTTTTCCGGTTATATAAACTGATATCAAAGCAAAGATAGCTGTGTTTCCTCCATGCATAATGGCTGTTCCAAACCCACGGAAAATCCAGAGCATAATATTGCTGCTTTCCAGTTGATAGAGATAATAAATATTTTCCAAAAGCGCAAAACCACTGCCTACAGCAAAGCCGATGATCGCTGCATCCACCAGAAATCCAACTTTTCCTTTTCGGATCAAGTAATACGGCAGCAATGCTTTGCAGAATTCTTCGATAACAGGAGCCAGATACAAAGATAAAGCTCGCTCTCCAACCAGGTTCAGCGATCCGGCATTGATAAGATAGCAAATGACAGCTACAAAAACACCAAAACCGATAGCTTTTGAAATTATAGAAAGTTTGAGCAGTTTGTAATTATCCAGAAAGACCAGCATTCCCAGAAAAGAAAAAACCGGTATAAGACTGATAAAGATTCGCAGCATCAGAACAGTTTCAAGCTCACCATCAGTTCTTCAGAACGATTCCAGTCTTCATCCCAGGCGGCAGCATAGCCAAAGGATAAAGTTGATTTGAGAAGTGACAGGGTGATGAACCTGACATCAAACTGCATTCCGGCATTAAAATAGAAATTTCTCTCAGCAGTATCCGCAGCATTGGTGGAAAGGATCGAGGTAAACAAAGCTGGTCGCAGCCAGCGTGCATACAAAGCGGGAATACCGAATTTACGAAATCGAAGCGGCGGCAGATTCAGTTCCAATATAGATTTGGCAAAGCTTTTTCCACCTACTTCGTTGATTTCCAGACCGGGAAATGAATAGTATTGGCGATAACGCTGCTCATCCTGATGATCGACCCAGTTATTGCCGAAACCGCCAAAATAGAAATTGGCGAAAGAATTCTGTAGATCACTGAAATTGTAACCGGCTGAATTTCGTAACCAGATGGAACAATGATGCATCAGGAAAGGTATGCCGAAATCTGCTGTAGAAATGATGTTGGGATAAAAATCCTCATTCACGTAGGATGAAGCTATTTCTCCCGAAAATTGATAACCTTTTTCAGCATCAACCGCTCCCAGCGATTTTTGCAGAAAACTGTATTCCAGCAAACCCGAAGCTATATACATTTCATCATAACCGGCAGTTACATTCTGATAATCCGGCAGGATTTCCAGATCACCATATCCCGTAAGATCGCAGGTAAAAATTAACTCCCGGGGTTTGTCATAGATCAGGTTTTTTTTGTAAGCGATACCAAATGAGTAACCTTTGCGGCTAACTTTTGTAGGACCAAAAAGATCGTAAAAATCTGCTCGATTATAATCTGCTTTGAACGAAAAACTCTTGTATCGAAGCTTACCTTTGAGATGAATTCTTTCCTTTTCGGGAAGTGATTTCTGGGGTGAATAAGAAGCGTTTAAGGCAAAGTTTGTAAATCCGATTGCGTCCTGCCATACCAGATGATAACCAAATGCTGTTTCGTTTTTGTAGCCTTCCACAATAGGGTATGCACCGTTCAGATGAATGTTGTTGAAAAGCTTGTAATTTCCTTTATAAGTTTGCCTGCTTTCCAGATCAATTTTTGCGGGAGATCCGTCGTTCCAATCTTTCACGTAAGGAAATTTATCGATCACCCTCTGACCAAGATATTCGATCGCACCGACTTTATCCAAAGCTTTATTTTCGATCCAGCCGGGAATCCAGCCTTTTCCTCCCACGTAATTGAACACGATCAAAGAATCTTCATTAACAGGAACGGGACGGAAGAAACCGGTTTCACAATTGGAAATTATCGAAATATCATCGATAGCAAAATCGTAGCGATAAACATTGGATACTCCTGAATAATAGGATGTTCCAAAGAGATAACGTCCATCTGATGAAAAGACAAAATTAGCGGGAGAACTGTAGTCAAAATCGAAAATCTGCTGAAAGTCTGCTTCACCATTTTGAAGTTTTGCCAGATCAGCCCACACAAGCTGCTGGTTACCGTCGATACGTGTGATAGCTCCGGTAAGTTTATTACCGTCGGGAGAAATGTCCAGATCATACATATCGGAGCCATAAGGAAAGGCATAAACAGCCTTCCAATCAGTATAGGGAGATTCAATTCGAATTATTGTCGATATCCCATTTTCATGACGAACTCCCCAGAGCGATCTGTCAGCTTTATTCAAAGCTAATTCTCCTGCGCGCAAATCGGTGATCAACCTGGTAACTTTCCTGGTTTCAATATCAACCACATTCAGATCTCGCCGATAATAATTGTCGGTAGTAAAAAAAAGACGGTTTTCAGCCTGATCCCAGACCAGAGAAGTCGTGTAATAAGTAAAAGCTGCTTTCACATTACAAATTTTTCTCTTCTTGCCGGTATCTACGTTTAATTCCAGAATATGGGCAATTTCGCCGGGATATTTTACAGCAGTATATAAAAGATGTTTTTCCGCATCATAAAAACTGCGGGAAACCGAGCCCATTGCTTCTTCCATTATTGGATTTATTTCTGTGACCGGATTTTGACGAATTTTCTCCAGGTTCTGCTCTTGAAAATCATGTTCAAAAGAAATCCAGTCATTCCATTCATCAACCAAATTCCGTTGAAGAACATGTTGAAATTGTTTGGAAAAATATGCCTTGGAATTATCATCTCTGGTTACCCATTCTTTCAATTTCAGCGGTCCGTATTTCTGCCCCAGATAACTGTAGAAACGTGCTCCATAAAGATAGGAATTTGCTCCCACCTGGAAATCTATGGCAGTTCCTTCCGCTTCCAAACCAACCAGATCGTAAATATAAGTGGTGTCTCGCACCATGCTGCGAAACACCATTTCATCATACGAACCCAATGAACGTCCAATTCCACCTGACATCCAGGTTTCCATGCTTACGGCAATTCCCTCATGATACCAGCGAGGTGCAAATTTGCGGGGAGTTGCCAGATAAGCATACAGCAAAGAAAGTGGATTTTCGGCAACCTGCTGGATCTTGCTGCCAAAGAACTTCCGCCAGAAACGATCTGTATTGGAAGACATATCCATCGCTGTAATATGAGTCAGCTCATGATGCATCAAAAGGCTCATTCTCTCATTGGCGGGAGCTACTTCAAACACATACAGATAGGGCGACATACTGATATAAACGAAATTTCGCGGCACTGCAGAAGCTCCGCCATTGGCCCAATCCGAGAAATCTTCGATAAACACCGTCGATTCTTCCGATGGTTTATAATTCCAGAATTCCTGATAATACTCCCAAGTTCTAAGATAACTACGTGCAAGATGAGGTATAATATAGGAATGAGCATTGCTATAATAGATCAGGTTCAAATCAGCGGTTTGCAGATTATAGAGTTGTTGAGAAGATAACGATAAGCAGAGAAAAAAAATTAATACCAGTAGAGTAAACAGTTTCAGCAAAATATCTCCTTATTATCAAAAAAAAAGGAATCGACAATTGCCGATTCCTGATAAGTATAAAATTCTTTAAATAAACACTCCACTTTTCAGGTAATTCTGAAAATCCTGTGACATGAAAACTTTTTGTATATCCTGTGAATTGAATAGTATTTTAAATTCTTGTGAACTAAATACTTTTTGAAAATCCTGAGACAAATAGACATTTTGAAAGTCTTGTGAAAACCATTTTTGAAAATCCTGCATTGGGAAACCAAATTTCTGGAAATCCTGACTGAGTGATCTTATCGCATTCTGGAAATCCTGAGAACCAAACATGATGTTTTGAAAATCTTGTGAAAACCATTTTTGAAAATCCTGGCTATATACAGATTTAAAAGTATCATTTTCATAAAGATTTTTCAGAGCTTCATCCGATGATACGAGATTCATGTCTGCTGAAAAAAGTATTGTCTGTATTGTTTCTAAATTCCAGTGAACTACAAACTTTTGAAAATCCTGCATAAAAAATTTTGAGAATTGCACATCCTGGGAGAAAACAATTGCCTGGAAGTTATCACTCGCTAAAAAAGAACGAACTTTTTCGGGAGTGAGATCGGATTGATTTTCCAAATGATTATGTAATTTGAGTAAACCCTGACTATAGTAAACTGCTTTCTGCCATTCTGTTGCTAATATTATAAATTTGCTGAACTCTTCACTTTGCATAAATTTGACCACTTCCTCATTTTTCATGGCATTCTGCCATTCGGCACTTTGAGTGAGTGCAACGAAATCATCATTTTCCAGCAGAAGGTCTGAATCGTCCAACTGATCTCCGCGAAACTTCTTTGCCTTTTCCACACCGCCGATTGTTCCCTTCATATCTTCAGCCTTATCCAAAGGCCAGAATAATGAGAAGAAAACGATGCCTGCTGCTACAATGATTATGATAATTATAATTAAACCTTTCTTCATAACTAACTCCTTATATTATTATGATCAAAAAGCATCCTCATCTAAGTTCAGTCAATGTTTATTTTTAATCTGTTAGTCCGAAAAGATAAATCATTTTTTAATCTCATTCCTTGCCAATCTGGGTGAAGATTTAGAAAATGAACTCAAGAATTATTTTTTTGAATTGGGAGGATAAACGATGAAACAATTTTTTAATTCGGAACTATGGCTGCAATTGATACAGAAATCAAAAGACTGGATAACAAGTGATCTGCCGGGAGCCTTTGTAGCAGTCATTCTTTTTCTGATCTCATTGAAGGTGGTCAGGTTTTTTTTAAAAAAGATCAGCAAATTTATGCTGGCACGAGCCGAAAAAGATACAAAAGTAGATACCGATGAAGCTTCAAAAAGAATAAATACTCTGATCAATATCATACATGGATTATTCAGGATCATTCTCTGGTCTATATTTTTGATGATCCTGATGCCCAAGATCGGGATCAATATTGCACCGATTCTGGCAGGAGCGGGAATCCTGGGTCTGGCTATCGGTTTTGGTGCGCAGGAACTGGTGAGAGATTTTATTTCGGGATTTTTCATAATTCTGGAAAATCAGATTCGAGCCGGTGATGTGGGGATTATCAATGGAAAAGCTGGATTGGTAGAAAAGATTGAATTACGAACTACTACTCTGCGCGATTTTTCGGGCGTGGTTCATATTTTTCAAAATGGCAAGATCAATGATCTTTCCAATATGACAAAAGAATGGTCGGCAATTGTGTTAGATATTGGTGTTGCCTACAAAGAAAATGTGCAAAAAGTAATGGAAATTATGAGGGAAGTTGGAAACGAACTGAAACAGGATCCTGACTTTGGAAAACTCATTTTAGAACCAGTTGAGGTTTTCGGTCTTGATAAGTTTGCTGATAGTGCTCTCGTTATAAAAGCCCGCATCAAAACCAAACCCATTCAACAATGGGGTGTAGGGCGAGAATATCGCAAAAGATTGAAAATGGCATTTGATGAAAATAATATCGAAATACCCTTCCCACATACAACCGTTTATTGGGGAGAAAAAATAAAACCCTTGAAAATGGATATCAATTCTGCAAAACAGAAATTGGAGAGTTAACAGAAAATTCTTATATTTCACTATCCTCGGCAGAGCCAAAGGGTATTTCGATAAATTTATTTCAGCAAGCTGAAAATCGAATTTTCATTCTTTACCCCTCTCCGGCAACTGCCGGATCTCCCCTTAACAGGGGAGAAAATTTGGAAAACCCCGATGCAGAGCAGCGAGGAATTCTTACATTGATAGAAAATTTTATTCCAGTTTAGCCGGTTTACACAAAGATTTCGCTTCAGCAGCAGCATGTCCGCATTTCTGGCAGATGTAGCGGGGATATTTCACCAGTTCAGAATATTCTTTCAGATTGGTTTTGTGATAATCCTTTTTGACCAGTTTGCAGAGCTTTTTGTGATCTTTAGTTTTTCCCATTTTCTTTCACTCAAAAAATCTTCTTGTAAATGTGGCAGTAAGGCAGGCTGCCTTTCTTGTCATAATAATCCTGATGATAATCTTCCGCTTCATAGAATCTAGGGGCCGGTTTTAGTTCCGTAGCCACATCATAGCCTTTATCTTGCAGGATTTTTATCAGTTTTCGGGCTGTCTTGTTCTGTTGATCCGAAGTGTAGAAAATCGCCGATCGATATTGATGTCCGATGTCCGGTCCCTGACGATTGATCTGAGTGGGGTCATGGATTTCAAAGAACAGTTTAGCCAGTTCTTCATAACTTATTTTACTGGGATCATAAACTATTTCAGCTGTTTCCGCATGACCGGTATCGCCGCGCACCACATCGTAATATTCGGGATTTTGCAGATTTCCACCCATAAAACCAACTGAAGTGGAAATTACGCCATCCAGTTTCTGAAAATGATATTCCACACCCCAGAAACAGCCGCCGGCAAAATAAGCTTTTTCCTGTTTAATTTTTTCCGGTTCAAATTGCAGTGAGATGGAATTCACGCAATGACGGGTGTTTTTATCTGT
>JAIPJH010000091.1 GCA_021734245.1 Candidatus Cloacimonadota bacterium
TCTCCCCTGTTTGAGGGGAGATGCCGAAGGCAGAGGGGTAAATAATGAAAATTCGATTTTCAGCTTGCTGAAATAAATTTAGCGAAATACACCTTGGCTCTGCCACGGTGATAGTCAAATTTAAGAATTTTCTTTATTCCAATTCTTCTAGCGTTTCTTATGTTCCTTCTTTCCGAGCGAAGTAAGAAGAGAAGGACAGCAGCCTGACCTGGCGTAGCCTTGTGCGAAGACTGGGATGAGTTAAGCGTACGCCAGCGGACACCGAAAGTTCTCCAGCGGACATTTTGCTTGCATTGTCAAAGTGCTTAATCCGTTAAAAAATAGCAACTTAGGCTTTGGAACACGGATTGCTTTCTATTTAATCGAAAGAATTCCTCAACGCTTGCGTCGGGGTTTTCCGAAATTTCTCCCCTGTTTGAGGGGAGATGCCGAAGGCAGAGGGGCAAATAATGAAAATTCGATTTTCAGCTTGCTGAAATAAATTTAGCGAAATACACCTTGGCTCTGCCACGGTGATAATCAAAGTTAAGAATTTTCTTTATTAATAAAGAAAAGGGAATGAAATATGTTAAAGAATTATTTAAAAATTGCGTTTAGAAATCTGGTCAAAAATAAGTCACTTTCTGCCATCAATATTCTTGGCTTGGCAGTTAGCATCGCAGTTTGTTTTCTGATCACGCTTTTCATTTTACATGAACTAAGTTACGATAAGTTTCATGATAATTATGAAAATCTTTATCGGACTATAATCAAAGGAGAAATAACCGGTAATCCTATTGAATATGCTGTATCTATGATTCCATTGTCTGGAGTTTTGACCAATGATTTTGAAGAAGTAGAAGCTGCAGTGGGAATCTTTCGCAGCGGCGATAAAAGATTGATAAGTTATGATGATAAAGCTTTTTATGAGACATCTTTTTATTCCGCTACAGAAGAATTCTTTAAAGTATTTGATTTTGAGTTATTAAGGGGAGATAAAGCTCAGGTTCTGTCAAATCCTAATTCGATTGTTTTAACTGAATCTCTGGCTAAAAAATATTTCGGTTTGGAGGACCCGATTGGAAAAACCATCGTTGAAAATGAAACCGTAGAATACACCGTAACAGGAGTCTGCCGGGATTTTCACACTAATTCTCATCTGAAAATGAATGCAATTACATCGGTAGAATATACAGAAGATATTGCCGAATATTGGGGTTCATTCAGTGCACATAATTATATCCGATTGAAAGAAGGAGTTGATCCTTTCGAGTTTGAAACAAAGATCAATAATCTGGCGATGGAAAAAATGGGAATTACCAAAGAACAAACCGGTATGGAATTTCTGCTTTTCCTGGAACCTGTAAAAGATATTCACTTGCTTTCAAATTATCAGTATAATCTGGGCAATGATGGAGATATTACTTATGTTTATGTTTTTTCCATAATTGCACTCTTCATTCTCATCATTGCCTATATCAATTTTATCAACCTTACCACTGCACATCACATGATTCGAGCAAAAGAAATTGGAGTTCGCAAGATAGTTGGAGCAAACCGCAAAAAACTAATAAGTCAATTCCTGATTGAATCTATTGTTATCACATTGATTTCAACTATTGTAGCATTTGGTTTGATCGAACTTTTACAGCCCATTTTTAACAAATTGATCGGAATTGAGCTGGGATTGAATTTCATTCTACACGGCAAGTATTTACTTTTTGGAATGGGATTTATGATCTTTATGGCTATTATTTCCGGCATGTATCCTGCGGTTTATCTTTCATCGTTGAATCCTATTTCGGTTGTTAAAGGAAATCTGACAGGTGGAAGTAAGAAATCCATTCTAAGAAATGTCCTGGTTGTGTTCCAATTTGTTATTTCAATTGCTCTCATCTGTAGTACGGGAGTTATCTATAAGCAGCTACAATTTTTCCAGCATAAAAAATTGGGATTCGATAAAGAACACGTGCTGATATTACCTCTACGCAGTGATGAAACTCGTAAACAGGCAGAAGTTCTGCGTGATAAACTGGCAGGAATGTCTGGTGTTGCAACTGCATGCATTTCATCAAATTATCCCGGTGCTGGAGCCAGTCAGGGGCATGGCTTCTTTCCTGAGGGAAAAAGTGAAGAACAACCATGGCTGATGAAAACCATGAATGCAGATGACAATTTTGTTAAAACGTTTAAATTGAACATTCTGCAGGGAAGAGATTTCGATGCAGCAAACAAAGCAGAAGATATGAATGTATTGATTAATGAGACTTTGGTGAAGGAAGTTGGCTGGGAAGATCCGGTTGGAAAGACTTTCCTTGATCCATTTATAAGAGATGGAGAAACAATGCTGCCGATTACGGTAGTTGGTGTATTGGAAGATTTTCATGTAAATGCTCTGAGAGATAAAATTGAACCAATGGTTATCTATTACAATCCTCCCAATCGCAATTATTTAAGTTTGCGATTAGAGGCAGGTAATGTTTTCAAAGTTATGGATATAGTAGAATCAGAATGGAAGGAAATGCATCCCGGCATGCCGTTTGATTATTTCTTCCTGGATGAGCACTTCGACAGGATTCATCGCACGGAACGAAATCTGGCTACTACCTTCATGTATTTCACTATCCTGGCAATTATGATAGCTTGTCTTGGTTTGTTCGGGCTGGCATCTTATGCTACAGATAGACGCATCAAGGAAATTGGGGTTAGAAAGGTTTTAGGTTCCACTGTTGGTCAGATTGTCTTGCTGTTATCCAAAGATTTCTCGAAACTGGTAATACTGGCGAATATTCTGGCCTGGCCGATTGCCTGGTATGCGATGAATAAATGGCTGCAGAATTTTGCTTATCCTGCCAAAATGGATATCTGGATATTCATTTTCTCAGGGGTCATTGCTTTCCTGATCGCTTTAATTACAGTAAGTTTCCGCACCGTAAAAGCAGCCAATTCTAATCCGGTGAAAGCACTTAAATATGAGTAAAACCTTGCGAAGGTTTTCGAACTTCTTGCTTGATCGAGCTTCGCAAGGTTAGGCATGAATGTTGAGAAAAGAGATTTGAGTGATAAACAAAAAACCTGCCAGTTTTTCACAACCTGGCAGGTTTGTTTTTTTTCTAATTTTATAATTAAATTACCACTGCCAGAACAAGCCAAACTGAAATAAATATTTCTCATAATAAGTATCCAGCTGCATAAAACCCAGCGAAGCAAACCAACCGAAATCATTCTTTATCCAGCGACGATGCTTTAAAGTGATCTCATTAGAATCGAGCTCTACTCTATAAAGATCATTCAAAAATGGATCATACAGGAGATATGCCTGAGAACCAAAATTGAAGATCAAATGTGTCCATTGCCAACCTTCCATTCCATAACCGACGCTGAACAACATTGTAGAAGATTCAATTTCTTCATCACTGTTTGCGTTGATACTGAGATTGTCATAAAACATTAGTTCAAAAACGAAACGTTTTATATGCAAAGCTAATCCATAGCGCCAGATAATGTCTTCATAAAAAGTATGATAATTTACATAAGCATAACCCAGAGTAGCGATCAGGTTTTTGTGTTTCAATAATTTCAGATTAAGATCCGCATCAAAGCGATATTCCGGAAGATAGTCACATTCTGTTCCAAAAGATGCAGAAAAATTGCTGTAAAGTCTGGAAGACCAGTCTTTGGTAACTCCACCAAAAAACAGAATACCCGAATGATCATAAGTGGGACCCACAATTAATCGGTTGTGGAACGTAGCTCCCAGGTGAAAATTAAAAGTGGAAGTTTCCTGACGAAAATAGGTTACATTAAAAGAATGCCAATCACCATAAGTATCGATCGGATCAAGATATTCATAAGTATAACTTGCTTCCAATCTATTTAGAAATACTTCTGAATGTAACGGTAATAGCAGACAGAAAATTACTGCAAAAATTAGATTTCTAGCTAAATTTCTCACCATTCAATTTTGGTCTTAAATACATGATTTGCATTATCAGGATAATTCTTCAGATAATTTTCCACTTCGGGGCTGGTTAAAAATTCCAATACTCTATCGGCAGTCTTACCATCTCCGAAAGGATTATCGATCTTCGTTAATGTCTTGTAAAAATCAATATCCTCATTCAATTTTGTGAATGTAGCCATTATTTTTTCAATATCAGTTCCCACCATAAATCCTAACCCGTATTCCACAACTTCTGGTCTTTCGGTGTCTTCTCGTAAAATGATCACAGGTTTATGCAGACTGACTACTTCTTCCTGAATTCCACCGGAATCTGTAAGAATAAGGTGTGCTTTATCAAGAAAGTATAGCATTGCTGGATATGATAAAGCTTCCACGAATTTCAGATTTTTTGGCCTGTCTTTAAGTTCATTGAATACGATTTCTCTCACGTTTGGATTTTTGTGCAGTACCCATATAAACAGAAGATTTTCATATTTTGCTGCTAATTGTTTTGCAGCACTACAGATTCTTTTTAAAGGTTGTCCGATGTTTTCTCTTCTATGTGATGTAATAACAACCAATTGGTTCGTTTCCAGCATTTCATCCAGATCATCATCGTGATTGTATTTATGAATTTCTGCCATTGCTGCTTCTTCATCAACTCGCTTTATAGCCATATTTGCAGCATCAACGATGGTGTTGCCCGAAACCACAATTCTATCCTCCGGAATACCTTCGTTAAGAAGATTTTGCTTGCTGGTTGTGGTTGGAACAAAATGAAAATCGGAAAGATTGGAAACTAATCTTCTGAACATTTCCTCAGGGAATGGGGAATATTTGCGGAAAGTTCTTAAGCCTGCTTCCAGGTGTAATACCGGTTTTCTCAGCAGGAATGCAGTAAAAGCGGCGGCATAAGTGGTAAATGTATCGCCCTGAACAATAATGATATCAGGATTGATCGCTCTGATGATTTGCCCAATTCTGCCGGAACGTCTTTCTTCGGTCATGTTCAGCATAGTTCTTTCATTGAAGTCGGGAGTGATTTTGAAAAATTTGATCACATCATCAGCCAATTCATCATGCTGTCTTGTGTGGAAGACTCTTACGTCCATTTTTTCGTTTAACTTAAAAATAACAGGAGCCAGTTTGATTATCTCAGGTCTGGTTCCAAAAATAACTAATGCCTTCATTCGCCCATCCTTTTTTCCGCCAGGCTTATCACCAATTGTTGTTCCAGCGGAACATTCTCTTTATCACTATAAAATTCACTAAAATTATTCCAGATAGTTTTTTTTATAAGTGGTTGGTCGTCAACTAATTTGTATAGAATTGGGAAAAGTTGCGCATAGGCATCGGGATAGAAAATATTCCAATCGGAAGTATGAACTGTCTTATCATCGACAGCCCAGTTGAAATTCTGATTTTGATGATTGTAGAAATAATTAAAAATTCCGTGTCTGAGAGAAATAGCAATATCATCATAGTAATTTTCCAGTTCCCAGCCCATCAGCTTCGATAGTTCAGTAAAAGCGATCAAACCTCCATATACTTCGCAATTATCCATCAGATATTTTGTGTCGGATTGCGGGATAGCACTTGTCAAACCGTCATCATCCTGAAGATGAGCAATCGTATAGGCGATGTCTTTGATCTGAGTTTTGAATCTGGCAATAAAACTCTGATCGCCGGTAAGTTTGACGTATTCGTTCAGCAAGATCAGGAAAGTAGCAGAGTAGGAATCTACCGAATCATAAGTTTCGGAGGATATTTCTTCTCCTTCCTGTGAAATATGAAAATCATAAATACTACCAGTAAGTCCATGTTTATCGGGATAGTTTAATTTTGTAAAGATCCATTCGATGTATTTTTTTATGTGCTTTCTGCTTTTGCGATTTTCCAGTCTGTCTATGGCAAATAGATTCAGAGTGTAGGGAATTACATAATTATTTTCTGCAACTTCACTGTACCAGCTGAATACTTTCAGAGCTGGATGCTGTGAACAAGTAACTAAAAGTAGACTAACGAAGATTACAAATAATATTTTTTTCATATACTTCTTCCGTTATGTTTACATAATAATAATCTTTCGATTCCTCGATATAAAATCCTCTTCCAGGCGGTTTTCGACACAAATATTTTGGAATTGCTACGCTGATACCTTCCAAACCTTGAGGATTTGACAATTCCACTACCATTAAATTATCTCGCAGAATAAAATTGTATTTGGTCTGCAGCATTTTGTGAATGAAATCTGTGAAATAAGACATTGGTTTAACGATTAATTTATCTTCTCCTTTCAAAATTTCCATCCGATCCAGGAAATCTTGGAATGATTCTATATATTGCGGATTATCTTCAAAATCGTAGAGATGAGAATAACACAGAAAAATGGTTCTATTGGTTACAACATAATCCAGAGAACCATCTAACCATTTTCGATATCTATCAACGCTCACATCAGCCCAACCCAATTCCTGCACGGAAACCATTCTGTGAAAGGGCATTACAGGAAAGGCAATGACTTTTTCCGAAACCATTTTGCCGTGAGAAAAAGTTCTGTTTGGTCGCGATCCCGAATCTCCCGGATAATAATAACAAGTAAATCCTAATTTTTCTAAAATTCTGGTCATAAGCGGTTGCGGATGAACTCCATTGGGAGCAGCATATTCCTTTATATCATAGTGGGTTATCATAGACAAAACCTGGCTATTCAATTTTACATAATATTCAATTTCTTCTGGTGATAAATCATTATCTACCAGCCTGTCTGCAAACCAGTTATGAGCCCAGCCGCCATGCGATCCAATGGCTCCATACTGCATCATTTTTCTTATCAGGTCAGGATGTCGAGATGCATCGAATCCCATTTCATCGCCTTCTTCATTCACGAAATCACCAGCTGTGATATGAAAAGAAGAGGGTAATGATTTTCGCAGAAAACCCAATTTCTCGAAGCGATTGATGTTTTTTATTTCTCTATAGTTATCAATATGCCAGTTGATGACAATTCCGCCTTTGTTGAGCGGAGTATTGCAGAGGTAGGGAATATGAGAAATGTCGAACAGAAAAACACGCAGAAAAGTTCTGATCAGAAGGTCATCCGAGCCATAAGCTTTTAAATATCCCAAGGGAATATTGGCAAAAAGAACATTTCCTTTTCCCTGCTTTTTGTGGAATGTGTTGGGCAATATCTTACCATCTTCATAAACTGAAGAGGCATAAACTTTTTTGTTATCAACGAAGTTTATATCTACTTTGGCAACAGGATAAGAAAGTTTCCCATATTGATAGCCTGTGAGTGTAAATTCTTCATCCATTTTTCCACAGGGAATTTCAAAAAGGTCAACAGCCTGCTGATCCTTGAATCTGATATTAGCCATCTGAAAAGCAAGAGAATTGTATTCATTATAAGTTATATAATTCAATCCCAGAAGGCGTGTGAAAACAGCTTTTTCCCGGTAGCTGCCGTTATCTTCTCTAGTACCGCAATTGTACACAATGAACACATTTCCACCAAGATCGATGAAATCTTCTACCCATACTGAAAACTCATAAGGAATTTGCTCTGTAAGATAATCTGGAAATAATAAAACGTTACTTTTCTTTAAAACTTTTTCTGGTGATTGTCTCCACAGATTTCCGTGTGTTTCCCATCTAAATGGAACTCCCTCTTCTTCTAAAACACTTTCATAAGCTTTCTTTATATTTTCTGCCATCAGATTAGTATTCCTTTGAGAAACCAGGATTATTTCAAAAATTTTTTGAGTCGAGGATTGATCAGCTAAAATGAAAGTATGTATTGAGAATAGAATGATACAGATGAAAATTAGAATTGATAATATTATTCTTAACATTCCAAACTATCTAAAAAGAACTGAGATAAGCTTATTTTCAACATTTTCGGTAAAACGGATATAGTAATAATCATCGTCTTCTGATAATTCCAGATCTACTCCAGCTGTTCTTTTATAATCTTCTTTTGGAAGACATAAAACAATATCTTTCAAGCCTTCCGGATTTTCTATGGAAATCAATAAATTATTCTCTTTCACATAATATTCAATCTTAGTTTTTAAAAGTCTGTTCCAGAATTCTGTGAAATAACTCATTGGTTTTACCAGAAGTTTACCCGAATTCTGTAATTGTACAGCATTATCCATAAATCGCTGAAAGGGAGCTACATATTGCGGATATTCTTTGAAATCATAAAAATGAGAGGAAATCAATGTGGTTAAATGATTTTCCACTAAATGTTCTAAAGTTTTGTTCAACCAGTTTTCATATTCCGTGGGAGATATTCTTTCAATACCAAATTCATGAACATTAGATAAACTTTGCATTGGCATAATGGGGAAAGCAAATATCTTATCAGAAAAACGCTTACCATTCAAAAAAGCTCTGTTTGGTTGAGAACCGGTATCTCCTACATAATAATGACTGTAAATATTCTCCTGATTTAGAAGTCTAGTCATGTAAGGTGTGTGCAAGCCACGAGGAGCAGAATATTCTCTGATAGGTTTATTGATTATGTTGGAAAGAACTTCGATATTCAATTTAATATGCCTATCAATATCTTCTGTAGTGAATTTATTGTTCAAAATCTTAATTGCAAACCAGTTGTGTGCCCATCCTCCTAAAGAACCGATTTCTCCATAATTAGACAGTTTTTTCACAAGTCCTTTGTGGTTATAAGCATCAAAACCGAGGTTGTCGCCTTCCTCTTCCAGCCAGGGGCCAGCACTAATATGACAGGAAAAAGGAAAATCCTGACGC
The DNA here is from genome assembly GCA_021734245.1 of Candidatus Cloacimonadota bacterium. Classification (NCBI taxonomy): domain Bacteria; kingdom Pseudomonadati; phylum Candidatus Cloacimonadota; species Candidatus Cloacimonadota bacterium. The sequence goes on from JAIPJH010000091.1 coordinate 8,696, forward strand.
AGGAAACCGCGCTTTTCGCTCCAGTTAATACTACTCCATTCTTTATTGTTATCCACCTGCCAGTTCATCACCAGTCCACCTTTGTTGGAAGGCATATTGCTAAGATGTGGAATTTTTACAACTTTGAAAAGATAAGTTCGCAATATCATTCTAAGAAGAAGTTCATCTGAGCCGTAAGCTTTTAAAAAACCTAAAGGCAAATTTGTGTATATTGCACTGCCTTTTTCAAATCTTTTAACAATAATATTGGGACTGCGAGATCCATCTTCGTGAACTGAATAAGCATAAATTTCATCGTTATCCAGGTTTGTAACTTCTATCCTGGCAACAGGAAAATCCAACGATCCGTAAGCATATCCAGTTACATTTAAATTCTCATCAAGTTTCCCGTAAGGAATTTGAAAATATTTGGCAGATTCTTCATCTTTGAATTGTAACTTGGCAATTCGATGAGAATCTTCTAAATGTTTGGTATATGTAATATAGTTTATTCCTAATAATGGAGAGAAAACAGCTTTTTCTCGATAACGATCATTCCTCATTTTGATGCCGCTATCGTAAGAAATAAAAACATTTCCCCCCAATTGTACATATTCACTAATCCATATTTCATATTCAATTGGGATTTTCTGTGAAATTTGGTCTGGGAAAATAATTACAGGATTATGGCTAACAATTTCCTGAGGTTGGTATAAGAAAATATCTTCTCTGTTTGCTATCCGAAAAGGAATTCCTTCCTCTTCCAATAAGCTTCTATAAGCAAATTCAATAGCAACACCTAAAGTGTCTAAAGGACTGTAGGTAGCTAATAGAACTTCGAATTTGGTTTCCATTTTGTTAGCTTCTTGATATTGATAATACCAAAATGCAATGATCAAAAAAACAAGTGCGACAATAAGAACGTATAAAACTTCTCTTCTCATATTATATTCCCGAGATAGCAATAAAAATTATTTCAAAAACAGCCTTAAAATACATTAAACAGTATGTCCTTCACCTTCTGTTAATAAATACCCATGAATTTTTACATTGCGTTTAAGTATGATACCGTGTTTTCCTATAACAGATTTATCTTTTCCTTTGGAGCCAATAACTGTGTTTTCACCAAGCTCTACTTCTCCCTGAGAAAAAATGCTGCCGAAGATCTTGCAGTTTTTACCAATTTTTATGTTCTTTTCTGAAATCACATTTCCAAGAACAATTATGTTGTCTTCCAATTCCAGATCTTTATAACATTTTATAGTTCCGTGAACTTTGTTTCCTTTTCTAAAAAGTGCTTTTGTTTTTATAATAATATCATTATCTATATCAGAATCTTTATCGATCGTGACCAAACCTTTTTCATTAACAACAATGCAGGAATCAGAAATTTGAATTAGCTCCTCATCTTCTGGTTCTATATCTGTTTCTTTTTGTTTTGATATTTCTTCTGAATCTTTGAAAGGAGAGTCTTCTTCAGGTTCATCTTCAGGGTTATCTGTTTCACCATCTTTTAAAAAGTACTTTTTTCTATTGAATTCGATGATATTTTCTTTTTTATATTTTGGCTTTTCCCTTTCTTCCTCAACTTCATCATTTTCCTCTGCCTGTTTCAGCTTCATTTGTACTACGTTTTCATCGTATCTTGTATAGATAGGGTGACCGTATAAACTTTTGAATTTACAATCGATATCTATCCATAATTCTTTTTCACAGGAACAGCGAACGCCAAGATCACAATCATGACCAACGAAAATATTCGCTTCGGAACCTGCCCAGCGAACTATAGTTGAATTAGGTGCCACTTTCAGATCTTTTTCACTGAGAATACTGCGGATTATTGTGTTTTCATTCAGCTGAGTTGTGCCTGTTACATAAACTTCTTTTGTAAATCGCATATTTTTTGTAATATCAGCATTGCCTTCCAGATATAGAAGATTATTACCAAAATTATAATCATTAACATTCTCAGCTTTACACACTTCTACAATTTCTTCATTTTTGGAAAGTGATACTCTGAAAGCTCGATCAGTTCCTACATTTTGTACATTGGAAAGTAATTTTTGACGGAAGGAACGGTCGAAAAACCGTGGATCTTTTGAATAACTCATATTTACGTAAAGAGGTTCGGCATCTTTTTTCTGAATCAATTCCTTGAGAGCGGGGATGAAGGGTAAGATTATCATAATAAAGAAAACAGGAATGATTAGAAGGAGTAGATATCTGTAGTCATCTTCATCATTATATCTGGAAAAGAATCTGTGCACAGGACCTTTATACAGAGTTTCATCCTGCATTTCATAAAGATTACTTGCTTCTTCTCTTTTCTGTGAATGCAGATTGATACTACTTAAAATCAGCAGTAAGATCAAAAAGCAGACTATTTTCTGAATCTTTGAGTTTTTTGCCATTCTGGAACTCTTTGAAAAATTGTATCGATAATTGCCAAAAATGCACCTTTCGATATAAACCACAGATAAAATGTAAAATTGAACATAAGTAGTGGAAGAAGACGAACCCGCATATGACCACCGTCTAACAAAATACCGGAACCGATCTGGAAGAACGGAGCTGCGTTTCCAAACGAACTATAAGCTGAAACTAACACGAAAATGAATACACTGCTAAAAAGGTTCATTTCTCCTAAGAAGAAAAGTGCAATAGAATCAAAAATACCTACAAGGAGTAGCAAAGGAATAAAATAGATAGTTAAAAGCAGCATTCCATCAAGTTTTTCTATAGGCCTTAAATATTTAGATTTCATCATTTTAAAGAACGATTTGAAGAAAACCTGGCAATGACCACGAGCCCAGCGAGAAACTTGTCGCGAACGAACTATCCAGGTTTCGGGAGCTTCTTCGTAACATTCTGCACGATTGGCATAAACAACTTTCCAACCTTGTTCATAAAGTTTGAATGTAAGCTCTGTATCTTCTGTAATAATTGCTGGATTGAAACCTCCCAATTCCATCGCAATTTTCCGTCGGAATCCGCCAACAGTTCCACCATATTGTGGTACCAGATTCAAATTGTATCTGGCTTGCTGGTCTATCTGATAACCTCCGGTCCTTTCCATGTCCAGAAGGCGTGTGAGCATATTGGAACCAACATTATTAGGAATTACTCGACCCATCACAGCTCCAACTTCCGGATCGAGAAAACAAATTGCGATATCTCGGATAATTCCTTTGGGTGGCAGATAATCAGCATCGAACACAATAATAACATCACCAGTTGCAAACTCCATAACTTCGTTCATAGAGGCTGGTTTTCCACGTGTTCCCGTATCGCGCACATAGGGGTGAATATTATCATAAGTTTCACTGTATTTTTCCAATATCGCAAGTGTGGCATCTTCAGAGTGATCTTCTATAGGAATTATTTCCAATTTATCTTTGGGATAAATGGTATTTGCGATATTTTCCATGGAATATTCAGCAACAAGTTCTTCATTATGCATTGGAACAATTACCGTAACTTTTGGTAAATCGGAATCCAGAATATCCTGATAATATAACTTTTGCTCTCCAACAGAGCGATTTATGGAAAATACTAAGTGACGAATAGTATAGATGAGCATAATTATTGCTACTGTAATCACATAAGCTTTAAGAATAATGACTAATACAGCCAGCCCCATTTAGTGTCGTCTCCTTTTAATTTTACAGCAATTTTGCTGACAAATACTGAGTAAAAACTAACAACATAAACAAAATCGAAGAATGGCCCGAACATGAAGAAAATGATAGCCATGAACAAATAACTGAATTCACGTAAAAAGTAAATAAAAGTAATGTAACGAAGCAATCCAAAAATGATGGAATAACCTACTGAAAGTAAGATAACTCCAAGTTTCTGGATGAAATTTGTAGGAAGTGGAATGAACCCTATTACGAGTATGTAAGGAATGATCAACCAGATACAAATCAGAGTTTTCATATAAAGGTCCAGATAAATAACCATGGAATATGGAAAATAATTTGCCCAGAAAATAAAGAAAACACTGGAAACAAAATGTATGAAAGATACCAACACAAGCCAGATTACCATTGGTTGAGTAAGAAATCTTACAAGCGGTGTAACTACGATTACCAGTAATGAGATCAAAGCAGAATAAACTGCAAAAGTTTGAGTTGGATAGCTGCCATAAATATCAAGTAAAAAGACATCTCCCAGAATAAACGGCATATTTATGATATCATATTGTGTATATTGATTTGAAAAAATCAGTTTTCCTACATAACTTATACCGTAAGTAAGAGAAGGGTAAATTATTAAAATAATGATATTTGGCTCTTTTTAGTTTTAAATGGGTAAATAGCATTTATTGATCAACCTGAAATCAAGTTTTCCGAGTAAAAGGAAGATAATAGTTTTAAAACAATCAAAAGTTTTAAATCCTCTTGCCTTTGCTTTAGCAGCCTGAACT
>JAIPJH010000092.1 GCA_021734245.1 Candidatus Cloacimonadota bacterium
TTCAAAATCAGCCATAAATGCTCCTTTTTTTGTAAATCGGTTTCGAGATAAAATTTATCTCCACAATTTTCTGTTTCGATGTTCAAAAAACTATCTTGTCACTTTTATATGATCTGAATCTACAGACACTGCTACGGCTTCTCGCAACAGTTTTACCTGTAACACAACTTCTTCTATATTATTTTGATCTACCACAAATCCTGTCAAGCCTTCAAATGGTCCACCGGTAATTTTAACCTTAGTTCCTTCCGAAAGAAAGGGAACATTCTTATATTTAGCACCTTGTTTTTTACCAAGATATATCTGGTTTAGTTCCTCGATCAATTCCTGTTCATTTCGCACTCTTAGAAAATGTGCAGTATGTCCTGTTAGAATAAGCTTTCTTTTTTCGTCAAAATTACAATGAACAAACACATATCCTGGAAAGAGTGGTTTGGTAAAAACAATCTTTCTATTATCATAGATTTTCTCGCTGTCTTTGAGAGGAAGATAGTAATCAATTGCCGCTTTCCCTGCAAAATCTGCCAGTTTTTTCTCACGGCGAGGTTTGGTGCGAACCACAAGCCATTTTCTATCTGAAGATATTTCCAGTTTACCCAGAATTTCTTCGACTTCGACCGGTTTATGCGTTGCCATAATTAAAATTCGGGATGCAAAAGCACCCCGGATATTTTTTTTACATCCTGTATAAGTTTTCTGCTTTCAAACCATTGCAGGCATGACGCGTGTCCAATACCAATTTGGCTCTTTTCAGAATATCTTTGTAATCGTATGATGTATGATCTGTAACGATTATCACTGCATCATATTCTTCAATTTTGTCTAAATCGACCGATTGATATTGTGTATCATTCAACTCATTGTGAAATTCAGGTACATGGGGATCGTTGTAATCAAATTTAGCAAATTTCTTTTCTAATATTACGATCAAATCCTGAACAGGTGATTCACGCATGTCTTCAATATCTTTTTTGTAGGCAGCTCCCAAAAGTAATATTTTAGCTTGGGAAAGGGCTTTTCCTTTTTCATTCAGAATATTTGTCAATTTGGCAATTACGAAACTGGGCATGGCATTATTGATCTCTCCAGCCAGCTCGATAAGACGAGTATGGTATCCATATTCACGAGCTTTCCAGGTAAGATAGAAAGGATCAAGCGGAATACAGTGACCGCCAATACCAGGACCGGGATAAAACGCCATAAAACCATAAGGTTTGGTTTTAGCTGCTTCGATAACTTCCCAAACATCCAATCCCATTCTTTCACACAGAATGGTCATTTCATTTGCCAGAGCAATATTGATATTTCTGAATGTATTTTCATAGATCTTTTCCATTTCTGCAACTGCTGGAGATGAAACAAGATGAATTGGTGCATCCAGGATTGCTTTGTAGAAAATCTCTGAAATTCTATTACATTTTTCAGTGATTCCACCTACAACTTTTGGTGTATTATTGGTTTTGTAGCTTTTATTTCCCGGGTCAACTCGTTCCGGAGAGAAAGCAACGTAGATATCCTCACCAATTTTAAAGCCTTTGTTCTGAAAGGCCGGTGCTAAAATTTCTTCGGTCGTGCCAGGATAAGTTGTGCTTTCCAAAATAACTAAAGTATCTTTGGAAACATTTTCTGCCAGGGAATCCACGGATGCTTGCACAAAAGAAGAATCAGGTTGCTGATATTTATCGAGAGGTGTGGGAACAGCAATCATGATGATATCTGCTTTTCTCATTTCTCCATAATCAAAAGTTGCAGATAATCTGCCATTTTCTACCATTTCTTTCAATTCATCATCATCCACATCACCAATGTAATTCTGACCGGCATTTACATGGTTTACGGCGTATTTACTTACATCAACTCCGATTACTCGGAAACCTTTTCTTGCTACGGTTACAGCCATCGGCAAGCCAACATATCCGAGGCCGATAACACCGACGATAGCCGATTTGTTTTCGATCTTTTTGATGATCTGCATTAACTACTCCTAAAATCTATTTATTTAAATATAAAAAATATATATCAAAACTAAGTTAAGATTTAATAAATTAGTATCTATAATGTTCTGGTTTAAAAGGTCCCTCAGCATCTATTCCCAGATATTCTGCCTGCTTGCTTGTTAGTTTTGTCAGCTTTACACCCAGTTTCTCCAAATGTAGTCTGGCAACTTCTTCATCCAGTTTTTTGGAAAGGAAATAAACTCCAATTTCTTTAGGATTCTGCCAGAGATCCAATTGAGCCATTATCTGATTTGTAAAGGAATTACTCATTACAAAAGAAGGATGTCCTGTCGCATTTCCAAGATTAACCAAACGTCCTTCTGATAACAGAATTATTGAATTTCCTTCCGGGAAAAAGATCTGATGAACCTGCGGTTTGATCTTCACTTTCTTAATTCCTGGAAGATTGTAGAGAGCATTCACTTGAATTTCGTTATCGAAATGGCCGATATTACAAACAATTGCCTGGTCTTTCATCTTCTGCATATGCTTTGTTGTGATCACATCACAGCTGCCGGTAGCAGTAACAAAAATATCTCCTTCGGAAAGTGCATCTTCCAAAGTGGTAACTTCTAAACCTTCCATCGCTGCCTGCAAAGCACAGATCGGGTCGATCTCGGTAATGATAACTCGAGCTCCAAATCCCAGCATGGATTGGGCACAACCTTTTCCAACATCACCATAACCGCAGATGACTACGATTTTTCCTGCTACCATCACATCCGTTGCTCTTTTCAGGCCGTCTGCCAGAGATTCTCGACAGCCATAAAGATTGTCGAATTTCGATTTTGTGACCGAATCATTTACATTGATAGCCGGGAAGAGGAGAGTTCCAGCTTCCATCATCTGGTAAAGACGATGAACTCCGGTTGTCGTTTCTTCCGAAACGCCTTTGATCTCTTTTGCCATTTTCTGCCAATCACGATCTTTGGTTTCTTTTAGAAGCTTATAAATCGCTTTCAGATCAGCTTCATCTGTTTCCACATCTGCAATAGAATTATTCTTCTGATATTCGACTGCTTTATGTAAAAAAAGTGTAGCATCACCACCATCATCCACGATAAGATGTGGACCTTTTCCATCTGGAAAGCAAAGAGCCTGCTTTGTACACCACCAGTATTCTTCGATAGTTTCACCTTCCCAGGCGAAAACAGGAATTCCGGTTTTGGCAATTGCAGCAGCAGCATGATCCTGAGTAGAGAAAATATTGCAGCTTGCCCAGCGAACATCAGCTCCCAAAGAAACTAAAGTTTCGATGAGAACTGCTGTTTGAATCGTCATGTGAAGGCTGCCGGTAATACGAGCACCCTGCAAGGGTTTTGCTTCTGAATATTTTTCTCTTAATGCCATCAAACCGGGCATTTCTTTCTGAGCTATTGTGATCTCTTTACGGCCATAATCAGCCAGATTTATATCTTTGATCTTATATTTTTCCATCTTTACCTCAAAGTTGGATTAATATCTTTTTTTATTTCCTCGATCTCTGTTATCTCGATCTCTGTTATCTCTATTTCTGTTGTCTCTATTTCTTGGGTTATGATGTCTGTCTCGGCTACTTGAGTTTCTTTCTGATGATGGCTTACTGATGTATTCAGAAACCTTTTTAGGTTCCGGATTACCTTCCACACCTTTCATAGAAAGTTTGTATTTTCCTCGATCAAGACCGATGAATTTTACTTTTACAGTATCTCCCAGTTTCAGCATGTCTTCTACTTGAGCTATTCTTCCGGTATGAAGTTGTGAAATATGAACAAGCCCTTCTTTGGATTCACTCATGAATTTAACGAAGGCTCCGTAAGTTTCGATTCGGCTGACAGTACCTTCATAAATGCCGTTCATTTCTGGTTCTTCAACGATGTCTTGAACAATTTTTGTGGCATGATCGATAGATTTTTTGTCGGCAGAAGAAATAGAAATTGTACCATCATCATCGATGTTTATTTCAGCTCCGGTCGTTTCGATAATTTGTTTGATCATTTTTCCACCGGAACCAATAACTGCACCAATTTTATCAGGATCGATCTTGAAAGATTCGATGCGTGGAGCAGTATCTGCCAGTTCTTTACGAGGTTCAGGAATAACTTCAGTTATCTTATCAAGAATATAGAAGCGAGCAACTTTTGCTTTTTCTAATGCGATTCCCATAATTTCTTTGGTGATTCCTTCGATTTTTATATCCATCTGCATGGCTGTGATTCCGTCTTTTGTTCCGGTTACTTTAAAGTCCATGTCTCCCAGATGATCTTCCAATCCCATAATGTCTGTTAACACTACAAAATCTTCTCCATCCATGATCAGTCCGTTGGCAATTCCTGCTACGGGCTTTTGAATTGGAACACCAGCAGCCATGAGGGCAAGTGTGGCACTGCAAACTGATGCCATCGAGGATGATCCGTTGGATTCCAGAATTTCGGATACCAATCTTAATGTATAAGGGAAGTCATCTTTGGAAGGAATCATTGGCAGGATTGCACGTTCTGCCAAAGCTCCGTGACCTAATTCTCGACGGCCGGGACCGCGCATAAAACTTGCTTCTCCCACGCTGAAGGGCGGGAAATTGTAATGCAGAAAAAAGTTCTTTTTGAATTCATCAGCCAAACCGTCTACTATCTGTTCATCTCTGCCGGTTCCCAAAGTAACTGTTCCCAGTGATTGAGTTTCTCCACGAGTGAAAAGCGCTGAACCATGAACGATCGGAAGTACATCAATTTCACAAGTGATATCGCGGATATCATCCATTCCGCGTCCATCTACACGATGATTGTTTTTCAAAATAGCTTCACGAACGAATTTTGCAAATAACTCTTCAAAAGCATTTTGGTAATATCTTTCCTGTTCTTCAAACTCTTCACCGATTTCATCTTTATATTTTTCAAGAATTTCAGCTTTGATTTTATCTACAGCTTCATAACGTTCTAATTTTCCCGAAACATTGGCTGCATCTTTTATTGCCTTGCCGAAATCTTTTTCTACATTTTTCAAAATTTCTTCCGGAACTAAATCCAATGGAAATTCCATCTTTTCCTTTCCGGCGTCTTTGATGAATTCTTCCTGCAGAACTACCAGATCTTTGATGATCTCGTGACCTGCATAAATTGCTTCCATCATTCTTTCTTCGCTAACTTCTTTTGCTCCGGCTTCGATCATCACAACGGCAGTTTTTGTACCTGCTACATCCAGTTCGAGCTTAGAGTTTTCTAAGAGTTCAGAAGTTGGATTGATCACTATCTCGTCATCAACGAGTCCCACTTTCACACTGGCACAAGGGCCGTTAAATGGAATATCGGAAATGGAAAGAGCCAAAGATGCTCCCAAAATTCCCAGTACACCAGGATCATTTTCACCGTCGAAAGATAGAACTGTAACAACGACATGAACTGCATTTCTGAACCCTTTGGGAAACAAAGGTCGGATCGGACGATCGATAAGTCGAGCATTCAAAGTAGCTGTTGTGGAAGGTCTTGCTTCTCTTTTAAAAAATCCACCTGGAATTTTACCGGAAGCATAGTATTTCTCGATGAAATCTACGGTTAATGGAAAGAAATCAGTTCCTTCTCTTGGTTCTTTGGCAGCTGTGGCTGTAACCAGAACACTGGTTCCACCATAAGTCATAAATACTGCGCCATTTGCTTGTTTTGCCATTCTGCCGGTTTCGATTGTTAAATTTTTTCCGGCGATTTCAATTGACTTTTTCTTAATGTCAAATTTGTGCATTGTTTTCTCCTTTTTTGGGGCAAGGAATAAAAAGCAATAGGTTAAGATCAGTACATTCCAAAGCTTAACTTATTGCTCACCATTCCTTACCAATTTCAATTTGTTAATAAGCAGGAAAGGGGAAATTTCCCCCTTCCCAATTTCTCCATGAATCTATTTTCTGATTCCAAGTGCTTTGATAAGCTTACGGTAACGTTCAATGTCTTTTTTCATGATGTAATCCAGCAAGCGACGACGCTGACCGATAAGTTTCAGAAGTCCTCTGCGAGTATGAAAGTCTTTCTTATGAACTTTCAAGTGTTCAGTGATCTGCTGAATTCTATTGGTGAGTAAAGCAACTTGAACTTCAGGTGAACCTGTATCACTCTCATGGAGTTTAAACTCTGCCATGATAGCCGTTTTGGCTTCTTGTGTTAATGCCATGCATTTCCTCCTTTTATTTTTTTAATCTAACAAAAAAATCCACTACAAAACTTGTTATCTGTTAGAAAGGACAAAGGAAAAAACTGTTCCTTCTTTGTAAAGAAATTTCTATATTTAATAATAATATATAAGAAACTAAAATAAAATAGCTTACCACTTTCTTGTTGACACAATTCTTAGCTCCGAAAATTAGTTTATAATTAAATTTGAATGTTTAGATAAAATAGGATTTGAATGAGTAATTTAAGAAAACTATATAAAATTATGCTTCATCATTGGGGCTATTTACTGGCTGGATTATTCTTCATGCTGGGTTTTGCAGCTTTCAGCAGTGTGAGCATTACAATGGCAATACCACTTTTCGATTTTGTTTTTAAATCTAATCCTGAATTGATCTCGATACAAACTTTTCCTGTGTTCAGAACGCAATTGATAAAGAGCATTAATTCTTATATCTCTGCTCATGGTGGTTTTTTCAATCTGTTTGAAAATGAAAATTATAAACATCTTCTGAATGGTCTGAACGAAGTTTTTTCCAAAACTGATCCGATGCTTTTGCTCTGGATGATCAGTATCACCGTTGTTATATTGATTGTGCTGAAGAACTTCTTCTTTTTTATGAACAAAGTTATGTTTGCAAATTTACGGGGAATAACTGTAAAAGAAATTCGCGACCAGATGTTCAAAAAATATCTCTATCAATCACTGGCATTTTTCGGCTCGAACAAGGTTGGAGATTCTCTGGTTCGCATGGTCGAAGATGTTCGTATCATTAGTAAATTTTTCATTCACTCACTGTTTATTGTCATCAGGAATGCAGTTCTTATTATGATGTACGCCAATCTGGCTTTGATATTAAATACGAGATTATTTCTTATCAGTTTAGTTCTTCTTCCCATTTTCAGTTTAGCTATAAATTATGTTGGTAACAAAATAAAGAAATATGCCAAACGCATTCAGAAACAGTCGTCAAATCTCTTCTCGAATGTGGAAGAATCACTTAACAGTATGCGAATCGTGAAAGCCTTTTCGCGCGAAGAATATGAGATGGAAAAATTCAAATCTATCAACCTGAAAAATTTCAAATTCTGGCGAAAAGCAATGATCTATAAAGCCTTCAATGTTCCACTTTCGGAATTTAACGGAACAATAATGGGAATTCTTGTCCTGATCATTGGCGGCAAAGCAATTTTGGCTCATGACACAACTTTTACCCTGGGAGCTTTTACTTCATTTCTATTGGCATTATTTTCGATGCTGCATCCCATAAAAAAAATTACAGAAGCGTATGCCGATATTCGTCGTGCTCTTGTTTCGTTGGATCGTATTTATCATATTCTCAATCGTAAATCTGAGATCATGGAAAGCGAATCTCAAATTTCTAAAGATAGTTTTAATGAAAAAATAGAATTGGGAAATGTCTGTTTTTCTTATGATGACAATCAGGAGGTTCTTACAGATGTTTCCTTCCAGATAGAAAAGGGACAGCAGGTCGCTCTGGTGGGAAATAGCGGTTCAGGTAAAACAACGATCGTAAACCTGCTTTCCAGAATGTATGATGCTACTTCCGGAGTGATAAAAATGGATGGAACTCCGATTGAAAATATAAATCTGCGTGACCTGCGAACTCTGTTTGGTACGGTAACTCAAGAATCCATTCTATTCCATGAAACAATTGCCAACAACATTCGTTACGGCTCTTTAAAAGAGTGTTCTGAGGAAGACGTGAAAGAAGCTGCTCAGATCGCTTTTGCTGATGAGTTTATTGAAACGATGCCGGGTTATTATGAAGCGATGGTTTCTCCCAAAGGTGGTAATCTCTCGGGTGGTCAAAAGCAGAGACTTTGTATTGCTCGTGCTATTGTAGGAAATCCACCTATTTTGATCTTCGATGAAGCTACCAGTGCTCTCGATTCCGAATCGGAACAGAAAGTTCAGCAAGCCATCGAACAAGCAACTAGAAACAGAACCGTTATCGTAATCGCTCATCGACTTTCTACTGTGCTGTCTTCCGATAAAATTATCGTGATGGATCAGGGAAAAGTGGTGGGAATTGGAACTCACCAGGAACTTTTGGAAAACTGTGAAAGGTATCAAACTTTGTATGAAATTCAGTTTGCTGACAACTCTTAAGTTATGAAATTTCTGTTTTACATTTCCAAAAAATATTCTATTCCTATCATTCAACCTATTATAAAATTCTTGGATACTACAGATCATGAATATGTTTTTTTTGTTTCCAGAAAGGTGAGAAACAATTTTCCTGAAGTCTTACAAAAGGATAAATTGCTGAATAATTTAGATGATGCTGTCAATTTCACTCCGGATTTCGTGCTGGTTCCCGGCAATTTTGTTGATTACAGAATTCCAGGAGTAAAAGTTCAAATTTTTCACGGTTTGGGAGTGGAAAAAGATTCACATTACAAAATTCGTCATTTCTTCGATTGTTACTGTACTTCCGGTCCATTTGTAACGGATCGTTTTCGAGAAATGAAAAGGAAACATAAATATTTTGAAGTGATTGAAACCGGTTGGCCGAAAGTCGATCACATTTTAGAATTTCAAACCAAACAAATTCCAGAAGTTCCGGAAAATAAAAAGATCATTCTGTTTGCTCCTACTCACAGCAGTAAAATGGAATCTGCAACTGAATTGATGGAAGTGATTCCAAATATTGTCAAAAAAGATGATTTCTGGCTGATAAAATTTCATGAATTAATGAATAAAGATCTGGTTGCAAAATTTAAAAATCAAATGAAAAGTAATACTTTATTTATAGATGATTATGATATCACTCCTTATCTGCATACAGCTGACGTTTTGATCTCCGATACTTCCTCGGTTTTGTATGAATTCATGATATTGGATAAACCAGTAATAACTTACAAAACAAGAAGTAGATTTGATAAAGGAATCGATATTTGCGATCCTGAAATGCTGCGTGATGTTCTGGATTGGAGTATGCTGAATCTAAAAACTCATAGCAAAAACAGGAAGAAACATATCTCTGAAATAAATCCTTATCTGGATGGAAAAATATCTGAGAGATTGATCAAAAAACTTATCGAAAATAAGAATGAATTAGAAGAAGTTAAAAAGCCTTTAAATCTGTTCAGAAAACTTCAAATACTTTATCATTCCAAGTTCAAGAAAGGGTATTTGAGATGATAATTTATATCTCGGGATGCTAATGATGATAAAAGTGCTTTTCGATCTGAAAAAGGAATATTATTTTAATTCTTTATATCCCATGTATTTGGAACTTTCCAAAGATCCAAAATACGATATCTATTTTCATGTGGGAAAAGACCATAAACGCTGGCTGGGAATTTTCCTGATTTCTCAAACCAAAGAAATCGAAACAAAATTGAAAAAACAGGGATTGAAAATTACCTCAGAAACTAATGGTTTTGATCTGGTGATTTGCGGAGATGTCCTTAAAAATCCTGAAAAATACGGAGATTGTGTGCGAGTTCATCTCGATCATGGTGTGGGTACAAAAACCTTGCGAATCCGCAACATAAAAAAACAACCGGATTATCATTATCACGTTTTTCTGGAAGGTCAATACTGGTACGATTATATCAAAAGTCTGGGTTGGGAAAACACAGCAGATTTTTACATTACCGGCATTCCCAAACTCGATCCGCTCTTCTGGAAAAAATATTACAAACCTGATGAATTAAGGAAAAAACTGGGTTTAGATAAAAGTAAGAAAACCGTGCTATTTGCACCTTCCTACAAACCAAGCTGCATCAGTTTTGTGCAATCCAAAATAACTCAGCTTTTGCCGAAATACAATCTTATCATCAAGCTGCATCCCTACAGTTGGGGTGGAAAATATGCACCACACAGTCAGCACAGATTTTATGAGAAACTTGCAGCTCAGAATCCCGATGTTTTCCTCATCGGAAAAGAAGATTTCGATATTTATCCATACCTTGTTTTAGCCGATACTATCATCAGTGATACTTCCAGTGTGATCAATGAATTTCTGGCTCTTGGAAAGCATGGAATCATTTACGTTTTACCCATGAGTAAATTGAAACATTCAGATGGCATGGAATCAGTTTCTGTTAATCCGTCTGAGTGGCTGAAAGGTGCTTTTAGTCACATGTTCCAACCTGAAGATCTGCTTCCTGCGGTAGAGAAAGCACTGAATCCAACCGATGAAATGAAACAGAAACTGCAGGAATACAGAGATTATTTTTTTACCGATTTGGATGGAAACGCTTCAGTTCGTGTAAAAGCTAAAATTGATGAATTGATGGAGAGAATTTAGATGCCAGGCCCCAAAAAACTGGTTGGAAAATACGCCAGAATTGCCAATAAAATGCTGCAGAAAATTACAGAAGTAATGGAAGAACATGAGATACCATACATTTTGGAAGCTGGAACGCTGCTGGGAATTGTGAGGGAGAATCGTTTACTGCCCTGGGATGATGATGTCGATATTACAATTAGAAGACATGATTCCGATAAGTTTCTGCGCAACCTGGATGCTTTTCGAAAACTTGGCTATAAAGTCAGAGTGAAGCGTTATCAGCGAAATCTGAAGTATTTTAAAAAAGGCGAATTGCGCATGATCAAGATCAAGCATTTTTCTCTTCCTTTTTTTCAGAGTGATGTTTGTGTGGATGTATTTGTAAAAAAACTGATCGGTGCTGAATATTATTGGACGGTTGGAGTTCACAAACCTGTGCTGAAAAGCGTTCCTCGCAGATTTTATGATGAACTTGGGAAACTGGATTATAATGGGAAAAAATATTCCATTCCTGAAGATTATAAAGGATATTTAACTGAGCATTATGGAAATTGGCAGACACCTGTGAAAGAGTGGAATTTTAAATTTGATGATAAAAGTGTGAAAGAGAAATTGTATGAAGAAGATAAATAAACTTCGGAATGTATTCGGCAAATCCGGATTCTTCCGAATGTTTTTCTGGATTAAGAATATATAAAAATGACAATTAATTACACCTTCTACCTTTGGCATTTCCCCTTCTCAGGAGAAAAAAAAGAAGATTGTAGAAATTTAGGAAGAAAGGATTAAAAAAAATTAAATGAAAGAAGTATATTATTACGCAAATAATATTTATCAATTTTCTTATGCCTTGCCGGTTTATAACAAAATCGGTGGAACGTTTGTGGTTAGAGATCGGCGAAGATTTATACACTTTAAAAGATATTTCGTGAATCTGGCAAAATTCGGAGAAAAATCATTTTTGAAAACGCCAAATGTAATCGTTCGTTCACGACCGGAATTATCAAAATTGGATGGAGTTATTTTCTTTCTTTCCAACAGCATCTGGCCTGAAGATGATTACGGCAAAAATTCCACAATTTTTCACGAGCATGGAACCAGTGACAAACGTTACGGTGGAAAATCTCATAAAAAAGCATTAAAGAAGCTTTCCAAATACGATTACATTTTTCTGTCCGGACCCAAAAACCTGAAAAGACTGGAAGAAGTTGGACTGCATTTTTCCAGGGAGAAACTGGTTGAGATCGGGGGATTGCGTTTCGATGATTATCTGAGTGGTAATTTTTCCAAAGAAAAAGAATATAAAAGATTGAAGATCAAAGATACTTCCCGCCAGAATATTTTATACGCTCCTACCTGGCGTTTTGGTGATGGCACACTCAAAAAGTATGCTCTTCATTTTGCCAGAGAAGTTACCAAAAAGCATAACTTGATAATTCGTCCACATTACCACGATCAGAAATACAGTTATTTCCTGAAATTACAGGGCATACTTCAGGGTATCAAACACGTTTATTTTTCCAATGCTTCAAATATTATCAAGCAAGATACATTCAATGATTTTGTGATTTCTGATTTGATGATAAGTGACATGTCATCGGTAATTTACGAATTCCTGATTTTACAGAGACCAATGATCATCATCGATAATAAATTCGATAATTATCACAAAATGCCGAAAGAAATGGATATTCGCCAAAATGCTGATCTTTATAAGGAAGGTGATGATATCCTGAAAATGGTGGATCAAAATCTAACAAATCCAAAATATAACGAAGTTTATAAAAAAATGGTTGAAGCCAGTTTTTATGTGGAAGGCAGTGCTGTTCAGCGTGCTGTTGATTTTATCCAGAAATTGAGAAAAGAATAGATCATGAATAAATTTGAAGATGCCATAAAACGAGTAACTGTAAATCCAATTGTCAGATTTCTGGGTCGCAGGATCGAAAAAAAAAATTTCAGCAGAGAGCCTATTTTTATCACTGCTTCTCCTCGTTCAGGAACCACGCTTCTGCTTTCCATGCTGGGAGCACATCCCAATATTTTTGCCATTCCCGAACAAACTTATGCTTTCGATCGATGGACAAAAGTAAGAAATAAGCCTTACAAATATTTTCCGTATCGCATCGATAGAATGTATCGGGAATTTCTGTTTCATGGCATCGATAAAACAGCAACTCGCTGGCTGGAAAAAACTCCCCGACATGTGGAACACATCGAAAAAATTGCTGACTATTATAATGGAAAAGTTAAGATAATTCACTTGATCCGCGATGGGCGAGATGTTGTTGTTTCCAAACATCCCAAGCATCGTCCCGACGAATATTGGGTTTCCACCAAACGCTGGCTCAGAAGTGTGAAGATTGGTTGGCCTTTGCGAGACAAACCTTATGTTTATACAGTTTTTTATGAAGATTTGGTTAAAGATTATCTACCATATTTGAAAGAAATTTGCGAATTTATCGATGAACCTTTTACCAAAGAAATGCAAAACTGGATCGATGCAACCAATGTGAAGCAAAGTAAACACTGGAAAGATGGTGTGAAACAGGTTCATACAGGTGCTATCGGAAAATGGCAGAAACCGGAACATAAAAAACGGATAGAAGAATTCATGGCAAATAAAGAAGCTGTGAATATGATGAAAGAATTGGGATATTTAGATTGATATAAGAATTGA
>JAIPJH010000093.1 GCA_021734245.1 Candidatus Cloacimonadota bacterium
AGCCAAGGTGTATTTCGCTAAATTTATTTCAGCAAGCTGAAAATCGAATTTTCATTATTTACCCCTCTGCCTTCGGCATCTCCCCTCAAACAGGGGAGAAATTTCGGAAAACCCCG
Source organism: Candidatus Cloacimonadota bacterium (assembly GCA_021734245.1). Taxonomy (NCBI): domain Bacteria; kingdom Pseudomonadati; phylum Candidatus Cloacimonadota; species Candidatus Cloacimonadota bacterium. Next base: position 117 of record JAIPJH010000093.1, read on the forward strand.
ACGCAAGCGTCGAGGAATTCTATCGATTAAACAAATTGAAAAATGCCGACAGAAATAAATCCGTCGGCACCCCTCCCCTAACATGATCAATTCAGATCATTATGATCAGCAATCGAAAATTAATTGATTGCATCCCATTCATTTTTGCTGGCTGGCGGAATAATCTCCCCCGAAATTATCTTACCTTCCAGAGTTTTCACTTCATTCAGAATTTCCTGCGGAACAAGTTTATCGGTAGTCGGCGCAATGCCCACTCCACCTTCTTTTAATCCGTAAATCACATTACTTCCACCCGGAAACTCATCACTCACGAGCAACTTTGTAAGATTATACATTGCGTTGTCAACTCTTTTCATGGCACTGGTTAATACATTATCTGGAGCCAGGTGGTTTTGATCTCTATCCACACCGATAGCAAATTTATTCTGTTCTTTTGCTGATTCTATAACACCGTCACCTACTGCTCCGGCTGCATGAAAAATAATGTCTGCACCATTTTTATACATCTGATTGGCGATCGCTTTTCCTTTGGCAGCATCGGTAAATGAATCGGCATATTGCACCAGAATTTCACAGTTTGGATCAGCTCTCTTTACTCCAGCTAAAAAACCATAATGAAATTTATGGATAACTGGAAAATCCATGCCACCAACAAAACCAACTTTTCCGGTTTTACTCATTTTGCCTGCAATATAACCAACCAGATAGGAAGGTTCCTGTTCTTTGAAATTTACTCCAACTAAATTTTCTGAAGGACTATCGAACCAGCAATCTATTCCGGCATATTTCTGTTCAGGATTCAGTTTAGACAATTCAACCATCAAATCTTTCATCTTGAAGCCGATACCTGCAATCAGATCATTTCCGGCATCCAGAAGTGTTTCCATATTTGGTTTATAATCTGCATCCTGATTGGATTCCAGATAGCTGGCTTTAATCCCGAAATCTTTTTCAGCACGTTGCAAACCTTCCCAGGCACTCTGGTTGAAAGACTGATCATTGACTCCACCAACATCGGTACACATTGCAATTTTGATCTGATCAGTTTTTTCTGATTTTGTGCAGCTAAAAATTAATATCATCAGTACAACTAACAATATTATTACAAATTTATTCATAATATCTCCTTTACACTTATCTGATTTCTTTTTATTCAACCACATTTTACATTGCGGATGGGAAATTGCTATTTTTTAATCTCTTAGCATTTTTTCAAACCCTCAGTCCTCCTGCGTCGGACAGCTCCCTTCACTGGGAGCAAAAGCGGAATTCATTTTTTTTCATTTCCTTATTGTTCCCCTGTTAAGGGGAAATGTCCAGTACGCTGGACAAAGGGGTTGTACATTTCATCTCCTTTTGTATGGAATTCCATCTGCTGCAGGACAGCGTGATCTTCCTACAAATCCTATTAAAATCACCAACGTTAACAAATATGGGATCATACTGAGAATTTGGGAAGAAATATTTAAATCGAATTGTCCCAGATAAATTGCCAGACCTTGAGAAAATCCGAATAGAAGACAAGCCAGCATTGCTCCCTGCGGTTTCCATTTTCCAAAGATCATTGCAGCCAGAGCTATAAAACCATGACCGGAAATAAGAGTCGGGCGAAAGTTGGAAACGATCGCCAAACTCATTGCTGCTCCACCAAATCCTGAAAAAACTCCTGAAAATATTACAGAGAAATAACGAACCTTATAGACGTTAATTCCCAAAGTTTCTGCCGCTCTGGGATGTTCTCCCACGCTTTTAATTCGTAAACCGAGTTTTGTTTTATTCAAAATGAACCAAAGCAGAAAAACCAGGATAAAAGCTAAAAAAACTGTTGCGTAACGATTTCCCAGAAAATAGTAAAAGAAAGAATCTGAAGAAAAAACCGAATTTAATGGACGCGGCATTTTATTGTTCAAATCGATGGAAAGTGTTGTAGTTGCTCCATCAAAGAAAATCCGGCTCAGGAAGATCGCCAAGCCCGGTCCCAGAAAATTTATGGCAATTCCCGATACGATTTGATTTGCTTGAAACGAAACACAGGCGATAGCATGTAGAAGTCCTAAAAATCCACCAGCTAAACCTGCTGCCAGAAAAGCGATCCAGGGATTTCCCAGATAATATCCAACCGCTGCTGCTACAAACGCTCCCAGCACCATCATGCCTTCCAAACCGATATTGATAACGCCCGAATTTTCAGAGATCACACCTCCCAGAGCTGTAAAAATGAGCGGAGTGGAATACATCAAAGTCGTTCCCAGAATTACTGCCAGACTATCAAACATTCCGCTTTCCTTTCCTTCTGAAAAATTTCAATATCAGCTTTATCAGCTGCGGTATGGCTACAAAAAATACGATAACTCCAATTACGATATTCACGATCTCCGATGGTGCTCCCATCATCGGCTGGATCTTTTGACCGCCATATTTTAGACCGCCAAAAAGCAATCCCGAAAAAATACATCCGATCGGATTGCTATTTCCGATGAGAGCGACAGCAATACCATCAAATCCATAACCTTCCATCGTAGCCAGAAGTGAAACGTTATGAGAAACTCCCATTACCTGGACAGCACCTGCTAAACCGGAAATTGCACCGGCAATCGTCATGGAGATCACAGTGTTTTTCTTCACATCGATTCCGCCGTATTCTGCTGCTTTAGCATTGAACCCAACTGCTTTCAGACGATAGCCCAGAGTTGTATGTTTTAAAATATACCAGATGAGGATGGCAATTATTATTGCGATCAGAATTCCCCAATTGACTGGAGTTCTAAAAAGATCGTTCCAAAACGGATGAGCCTGCAGCCAATTTCTTCCAGCTTCAGTATGCTTCCAGTTATCCAGAATTCGAATGCTGGCAGTTGTTTGAATATTGTAAGAAACTTCACTGTATGGTTTTTGAAAGCCGGGAAGATAAACAAAAAAATTCAGAAGATAAAAGGCGATCCAGTTCAGCATAATAGTCGAGATCACCTCATTTACACCAAATTTAGCTTTGAAAAATCCTGCAATTCCACCCCAGAAACCTGCTGCAATCAGAGCCGATAACAAAACTAAAGTGATATGAAAAACTGCCGGTAAATGAATGAAATACCCTACTGCGACGGCCGTTAAAGAACCAATAATATACTGCCCTTCTGCTCCAATGTTGAAAAGTCCGGTACGAAAAGCAAAAGCAATGGAAAGTCCTGTTAAGATGAGCGGAGTGGAGCGGATAATGACATAACTGAGATATTTCGGTTTTCCAAAAATTCCCTGTAGAATAATTCCATAGGCACGGAATGGATTGTAACCTGCTGCCAGCAAAATGACGGCTCCGATCAATATTCCCAAAAATACAGAGATCAAAGTGAATAATAAGGATTTTTGCTCAAAGAGTGTCAGGAATTTCTTAAGCATTATTCACCTTGGAAAAACCTTTTCTTCCACCAGCCATTAACAGTCCTAAAGTTTCCATATCCACGTCTTCGGAAGCTAGAATTTTCACGATCCTGCCATCAAAAATTACAGCGATTCGATCGGCAATTGTCAGGATTTCATCCAGCTCCAGCGAAACTAGCAAAACTGCTTTTCCTTCATCTCGATGACGGATCAATCCTTTGTGAATATATTCAATTGCACCTACATCCAAGCCACGAGTTGGTTGCGCTGCGATCAAAAGATCAGGATCGTGACTGACTTCCCGGGCAACGATCACTTTCTGCTGATTTCCACCCGATAAAGTTTTTGTTTTCCTCTTTTCATCGGTCGGCCGAATATCGAATTTTTCGATCAATTCTTGGGAAAATATACCAATTTGTTCATGATTCAATTTACCATTTTTGGCAAAAGGTTCATCAGAATGTGTTTTTAAAATCATGTTTTCAGCAACTGTGAAATCCAAAATTAGACCTTGATTCTGCCTATCCTGTGGAATGTAGGAAATTTTGTTGTCGAATATTTTTTTTGGCGATAGATTGGTTATATCTTTTCCCTTCATCAGGATATGACCTGATATAACTTTGCGTATTCCGGTAAGTGCTTCCAGCAATTCTGTCTGTCCATTTCCGTCGATACCAGCCAAGCCCAGAATCTCACCTTGATGAATTTTCAGATCGATACCGTTGATTTTTTGAATTCCCCGATTGTCTTTCACTTTTAAATTTTGAACTTGTAAAATTACCTCGCCGGGATTTGCGGTTTTATGAGAAATTTGAAAATTTATATCTCTGCCAACCATTTTTGCTGCTAATTCAGCTTCTGTAACATCTTTCACGTCAACAACATCGATCAACTTACCTTTACGAATTATCGTGCAGCGATCTGCCATTTCTTTGATCTCTTTCAATTTATGACTGATCAAAATGATCGATTTTCCTTCTTTCTTTAAATTACGAAGAATCTTGCCCAATTCGGATATTTCCTGTGGTGTTAGCACTGCTGTTGGTTCGTCCAAAATCAAAATTTCCGCATCTCGATACAGAGCTTTCAAAATTTCTACACGCTGCTGCATTCCAACAGAAATTTCTTCAATTCTTGCTTCAGGATCGATCTTGAGACCATATTTATCGGAAAGCTCCTGAATCTCTCTGGCAGCTGATTTCAGGTCTAAAACACCCAGCTTTCCGGTTTTCTCTTTTCCCAGAATTATATTTTGTGTAACCGTGAAAGGTTGAACAAGCATGAAGTGTTGATGAACCATGCCAATTCCATTTTGAATTGCATCGCGTGGATTCTTGATTTTTACTTTTTTACCCTTCAAATATATTTCACCGGAATCAGCAGAAAGCAGTCCATAAAGAATATTCATCAGAGTTGATTTTCCAGCTCCGTTTTCGCCCAGAAGCGCATGAACTTCTCCTTTAAGAATTTTGAGATCGATATTCTCGTTTGCAATAATTTCACCAAATTTCTTGGTGATGTTGCGCATTTCTACAGCTGGAAATTCACTATTTTTCATAATAATCCTAAAATTCGATTACTGCTAATTTTTAATTGAACAAAATATGTCTTCTCTCCTTAAAATATTTTGCATTCAAATTTGAAAAACCGCCCGTTGTTTGTAAATGCTTTTACAAAGAAAATGAAAAAAGTTGACATTTTAGTCGCAATTGGGATTTTACAAATCATGAAAAAAATGAAGGTGTATTTTATTGGTTTTACCTGAGAAAGAAATTAATTCTTTCGGGTAAAGAAATGCATCAATTTTTCAATATTACATCCTTTCCCCGACCTTATTTTAATAAAAAATTTATTGGAGAAATTATATGAAAAACTTTTTTTCTACACGTTTAGGAATAATTATTGTAGGTGCTGTTATTGGCATCTTAGCTACACTTTTACAGAAATTTGGCAATCCTGCCAACATGGGAATCTGTGTAGCCTGTTTCGCTCGTGATACAGCTGGCGCTTTAGGTTTACACAACGTTACAAAACTTCATTACATTCGACCTGAATTGATCGGACTTATTTCAGGATCGCTTCTCATGGCTTTGATTTTCAAAGAATTCAAACCAAGAGGTGGATCATCTTCTATCGTGCGTTTTTTCCTGGGAGTTTTTGCTGTAATCGGTGCACTGGTATTTCTGGGCTGTCCCTGGCGAGCCAGTTTACGTCTGGCTGGTGGCGATTGGAATGCGATTATAGGTTTTGCCGGATTGATCTTGGGAATATTTATTGGAACTTTGTTCATAAAGAAAGGATACAATTTAGGAAGATCAAGATCGATAGACAAAAAACTTGCAGGTTGGGCATTTCCGGCTTTCATGATAATTTTGCTTATTCTGGTTTTGATCGGATTCAAGAAAATCTCCAATGGCAATCCTCCTCATGCGGCTTTATGGATCAGTCTTGTTTTTGCAATCATTATCGGTGCTCTGGCTCAAAGAAGCCGTTTCTGCACTGTCGGTGCATTTCGCGATATGATCATGATCAAAGAAACTTATCTTCTTTCAGGATTGGGAAGTTTCATTGTTACAGCTTTTATTATGAATTTGATTTTGGGACAATTCAATCCTGGATTTTCCGGGCAACCAGCAGCTCATACCATGCATTTATGGAATTTTCTGGGAATGGTTTTAGCAGGATTGGCTTTTACTCTAGCCGGTGGATGTCCGGGACGTCAGCTCATAATGGCTGGTGAAGGTGATAACGATGCCGCTGTGTTCTTTTTGGGATTGTTAGTTGGTGCAGGATTAGCACATAATTTCGGACTTACCAGCAGTGGTAAAGGAATTGGTGAATTTGGTGCAGCAGGAACGATTATCGGAATTATTTTCTGCTTAATTATCGGTTTTACCATGATCCAAAAACGTAAATAGGAGATTTAAAATGATACATGTTGATACATGCGGACTTTCCTGCCCCCAACCGGTCGTTCTGGTTTTACAGGAAATCAAAAAAGGCAGTACAGAATTTGAAATTTTACTGGATAGTCAGGCATCATTGGAAAATGTTGCCAGACTACTGAATAAACATGAATTGAATTTTGAAAAAATCGAAAAGGAAGATCATACAGTTTATCATGTCAGGTAATTTTTCAAAAAGCGGTGTTATCTATTTTGATAACGCCGCAACTTCTTTTCCAAAACCGAAGGAAGTTGGAGAAGCAATCTTAGACTACCTTCAAAATATTGGTGCAAATCCCGGTAGATCAGGTCATAGAAAAGCTGTGGAAGCTGGACAGATCGTTTTTAGAACAAGAAAACTTTTAGCTGATTTCTTTGGTTTGGCAAATCCTATGTATGTTATTTTTACTTCCAATGCAACCGAAGCTTTAAATACAGCAATTCGAGGAATTTTAAGGAATGGTGATCATGTAATTACCAGCAGCATGGAGCACAACAGCACGATCCGTCCTTTACATCAAATGAAAAAATTTGGTCAGATCGAACTGACAATTGTTCCTTCAGAATATCTGGGAATGCTTGATCCTGATGATATCAAGAAAGCGATCAGAAAAGAAACGAAAGCAATCGTGATCAATCACGTTTCCAACGTGAATGGGTGCGTTCAAAATATCAATGAAATTGGAGATATCTGTAAGAAGAACGATATTATTTTTATCGTTGATGCTGCTCAATCTGCAGGAGTTATTCCAATCGATTTCAAAAAAGATAATATCGATCTGCTGGCAATTCCCGGTCATAAAGGTTTGTACGGTCCTACAGGAACCGGAGCACTTTTGATAAATGATGATTTTGAAATTGCCAAGATAAAACCCTTGAAATGCGGTGGAACTGGAAGTCTTTCCGACAGCATCGAACAACCCGATTTTCTTCCTGATATGCTGGAAAGCGGCACTTTGAATGTAGCTGGAATTGCCGGATTGAAGGCGGGAATTGAACATATTCAGCAGTTTGGGTTAGAAAAAATTCAAGAACATAAAAAACAGTTACAGGATCATTTCATACATAAGGCTGCCGAAAATATTCCAGATTTTAAGCATTTTACAAATCCTGATTCACCAGCGGTTGGAGTGATTTCATTTATTTTAAAAGGAAAATCTGTTTCAGAAATTGCTCAAATCCTTTCCGAAAAATATCGCATCATGTGTCGTCAAGGACTGCATTGCGCACCTCTGGCACATCAAACTTTAGGAACTTATCCGCAGGGAACTATTCGGTTTGGATTTTCAATTTTCAACACAATTGAAGAAATTGATTTTGCTGTAAATGCTTTAAGAGAAATCGCAAATGAATAAATCTGTAATTCTTTTTCATTCTACCAATTACGCCATCTGGGCAGAGAATGAATTGAAAGAAAAAAATCTATTTTCCAAGCTGATCAGTGTGCCACGTCATCTAAGTTCAGATTGTGGTTATTGTGTAGAAATCGAAGCTTCTGATAAAGAAATGGTTGAAAAGATTCTAAATACAAAAAATATTGATTTTGAAAAAATAGTGGATTTATAGAAAGAACATTTATTTGATAGCGGATCTTTGGAAAGGACATTTATAGGATTCAGGGGATGAATACAAAAACCCCCTCTGTTCTGCGTTAGTGCAATAGCAAAATTAGCAGAACATCTCCCCCTTATCTTCCTCTTTGCACATCGGAGCGATAAATCTAAGGGGGGAGAAAATTAGGAAAAAGGAAATATTTTTAAATGAAAAATATGAAGAAAATGACAAAGCATGTTCGTGCGGCTGGTTGAGCCGGAAAAGTGAGTCCGGCGGACTTGGAAAAAATAATGCATGGTTTGAATTATCCTCAATCCAAAAATACTCTGGTCGATTTTGAAAGCAGCGATGATGCTGGTGTTTACAAGATTTCGGATGATATTGCAATTGTTCAAACCGTAGATTTCATCACTCCTGTTGTCGATGATCCATTCATGTATGGTAAAATTGCTGCAGCAAATAGTCTTAGTGATGTTTTCGCGATGGGTGCGAAAGTTCATACTGCTCTTAACCTGGTTGCATACGATAGCTGCAATGTAACCAAAGAAATGCTGAATGAAATTTTGCGGGGCGGTCTGGAAAAAGTAACAGAAGCGGAAGGAGTTATTCTGGGTGGACACACGATAGAAGATATCGAAATGAAATACGGATTGAGCGTAACTGGCATTGTTCATCCCAAAAAGTTTTTGCGGAATAACAGCATTCAACCCGGAGATAAATTAATTCTTACCAAACCGCTTGGAATGGGTGTTATCACTACTTCCATAAAAGCTGATTTAGCTCCTTTCAGTGCTATAGAAAAGGCATCCTATCACATGAGCTTCTTAAATAAAACAGCTTCCGAAATCGCTGTGAAATCTGGTGTAAATGCCATGACAGATGTAACCGGTTTTGGCCTTTTAGGTCATCTCTATGAAATGACTAATGATGAAGCATCTGTGAAATTGGATTTTCCTTCTATTCCGATTTTAGAAGAAGCTTTCGATTTAGCCGAGATGGGAATGTTTCCCGGTGGATCTTTTCGAAATCGAGATCATTTCCAAGAAAATGTGAAGATCATGTATAAAGAATTAAACAAAGATCAGGTCATGCTTCTTTTTGATGCTCAAACTTCCGGAGGATTATTGATCTCAGTTCCAAATGAAAAAGCAGATAAATTACTGGATCAATTGAAGCTGGCTGGAATTGAATGGTGTGCCGAAATTGGTGAAGTTTATTCTTCCGATAAAAGGGAAATAACGATTTTTTAACTCAAATAAAAAAGGGAGAACATTTCTGCTCTCCCCTTAGATAGTTATTTTACAATTAACGATCTCTTTCGAGTCGTTCCCTTGCTTCGAAGAAATCTTTCACTGGTCCGATTGAAGGTGGTTCTTGTTCGAACACATCATTGCTTGGATATTTATCATCTGGTTTGTATATCTTTACTTCTTCCTGAGGAAAATCTAAATCTGGTTTTGGATAGTCCATTTTAATGGGCTTTTCATATTCACAGACTAAAATCATTGGCGGCTCGGAAGGTTTGAAAATTCTGCTGATAAATGGAGATGGTACGTATTCACAAACCATTGCTCCTTGTTGTTCACTATAATCAACTTGTCCTTCTGCTACTAATACCTGGGATGCTACGATCAGTACTAAAACTACAATTATGTTTTTCATCTTAAAACTCCTTAATTTTTTTTTCTTTTTCCACAATTTGTCACGTCTATACTGCTACAATAATCCAAAAATGAATTGTAGCAAATTTTATTTTGAGAATAATTCGCAGAATAATATATTTTTAACTTGACAGTTAATTCCATAATTTGATTTTAAACGCAAGAGTTAAAGATTTAATGTTAAATAGAAAACTCTGGAATTGGATTTGGAGGTTATAATGTCTTTAGGAAAAAGATTAAAACAAATACTCAGAAAACTTGACCTTACACAAGTAGCATTATCAAAACGAATAAATATTTCCAATGTTGTTATCAATCGATACATAAAAGACAAGACAATGCCGGATCTCAATTTCCTGAATAAACTCGCTACAAACCTGAATATTAATATAAATTGGCTGATAACTGGAGAAGGAACCATGTTTCCCACTCGTAATGTTAAACAGTTTGGTGATCGTGAATTTTACTACATGCCGATCTTTGAATCTGTAAGCTGCGGCTCTCCGCAGGAAATAGAATCAGCTGAACCGCTCGATCATATTCTGGTTGATACAAATTCTCTTTCTGGAGACTTCAATAGTTATTTTTCTTTCTTTGCCAGCGGTGATAGCATGGAACCTTACATTTCCAACGGTGATGTGGTGATCGTGAAGCAAGACAGCGAGTGGCAGCATGCCGAAGATAGAATTTGCGTCGTAAATGTGGAAGGAGAAATTACCTTAAAAAAGGTAAAAACTTTTATGGATGGTCAGGAAATTCTATTGCAACCATACAACAAAGATCATCAACCGATACTTTTAGATAAAGAACGAGCGCGAAATTCTCTGTTAGTAGGAATTGCAGTCATGAGCGTGAGGAATCTGTAACAAAAAAAATATTGCAACCCAATCGTATTTCTTATATTCTGTCTCAAAAATGTAGGAGCGAAATATGGCGAAAATCGGCAGGAATGATCCATGCCCCTGTGGCAGTGGAAAAAAATATAAGCATTGGTGTTGGAACAAAAAGCAAAAAAATCTTTCAGAAGATTACATCAGGAATCTTTTTCAGCAAATTGATGAAAAAATATTTGATGAAATACTTCGATTTAGTTTGTTCACATTTGGTAAAGCAGTAGTCGATTTTGCCTGGCAGGATTTCACAAATTTTACAGAAGAAAATTTCAATGAAGAAGATAATCCTCATGATCAATTATTTTTCCCCTGGTTTTTATATTCCTGGTTACCTCAAGATTTTTTTCCTGATCTAAAAAATTTAAAAAATCAGACTATTGCGGAATTATATCTTACAAAAAATATAATGAACTTAACCAGCAATGAGAGAGATTATATCCGCTGTGTGAAATCGAATCCATTTAGTTTTTATCAGATCATGGATATCAAATATGATCATTATGTGATCATCAATGATATTTTTACAGGCGATACATTTAAGGTTTTAGATTATTTATTATCTCGATCAGTCCAGATAAATACATTCATTTACTGTCGAGTTATTCATATCCAAAATGTAAATTTCATTTTAGGATGTTCTTCTATTAATATACCACCAGAATATAAAATCCAGCTTCTAAGCCTGAAAAAGGAAATCCTTGAAAGTGAAAAGAAGATTACGAAATCTATATTATTTGATTGGTCAGATGAGATTCGAGAGGAATATTTTGCCTTATACAATTCCTTAACAAGACCACCAAAATTGGTTAATAAAAATGGTGATCCACTTTCATTTAATGATATAATTTATGAGATCTCCGATCCCCATAAAATTTGGGAATCCTTAAAACATCTGTCTTCGCCACTAACCAAAGAAGAATTTTTGGAAAGAGCAGAATTTGATGCAGAAGGAAATCTGTATAAAATTGAATTCAGTTGGCTTTCCCCCCAAAAAGGAAACGACATTATTTCATCGATCTATGCGTATATCCAGATCGAGGGAAATGAATTGGTTGTTTCGGTAAACTCTGATAAGCGTGCTAAATATGCCAGGAAAAAGATGAAATCTCTTTTGGGTAATAATGCCAAATACAAACTGACAAAAACTAAACCTTATGAAAATGCCAAAAGAGAATTTTCCCAACAACCTGAAATCGAACCAGATCCCAAAATGAAAGAATTTGAAGAATCTCCAGAATTTAAAGAATTAATAGACAATTTCCTGGAAAATCATTGGAAAAACTGGATCAATGAAAAAATTCCAGCTTTGGGCAATATTACACCCAAACAAGCTTTGCATAATGAAATCGACAAAGAAAAATTAATTACACTTTTAGATAAGTTTGAGCGAGATGATAACAAACTTGATCCCAAAATGAAACAAATTAAATATATAAAATGGGTTAGGAAAGAATTGGGATTGTAAAGAATTCAGCGGCATTTCATTTGACACAAATATATGAATTGATTCGTTTGTTATAGATTAAATCGGAGGAAGAAAATGGAATGCCCAATTTGCAAGAATGAGCCGATGATCACGTTGGAATTGAGCAACGTGGAAATAGATTACTGCCTTAAATGTAAAGGCATCTGGCTGGATGCCGGTGAACTGGAGATGCTGCTGGGAAATGATAAACAAACCACAGAATTTCTACAAAGCTTTAATCTTGAAAAAAATCCCAGAGAAAAAAAAGTGAAATGCCCCATTTGCACTAAAAAAATGGAAAAGATCTCTGTAGGAACCGAAGCTGCAGTACAAATCGACCGCTGTAAAAATGGCGATGGCATCTGGTTTGACAAAGGTGAGCTGGAAGAAGTTATCAAGCATGGCAGTCTGGGCAAAGATAACCAGGTTCTCGATCTTTTGCAAGAGAT
>JAIPJH010000094.1 GCA_021734245.1 Candidatus Cloacimonadota bacterium
TTATTACAGGTTGGCTGAAGTTCTTAAATACTGCTTTAATAGAATCGGGTTATACAGAAAAATTACCTATCAGAAGCAGAAAAATGAACTTCTACAATTGAGGGTGTCATGCTTTTAATATTTTTTCGGGGGATGCGTGCAAATATTAATCTGCTTGACAGAAGATAGGTGATAAATGAATTCATAAACATATTTTAAAAGAATCAGAAGGAATAAACTATGAATGATTTAATGCTGCAAATTAGAAAATTTATACAGGAACGCGATTGGGAACAATTCCATTCACCAAAAAATCTCGCCATGGCTCTAAGTATAGAAGCAGCTGAAATTATGGAACATTTTCAGTGGAAAACAGCAGAAGAAAGCAGACAACTGAACGATGATACTTTGAATGAAGTAAAAGACGAAATAGGGGATACACTTGTATATTTACTTAGATTGTGTGATGAATTGAAAATTGATCCCATAAAAGCTGCTGAGGATAAAATGATAAAAAATGCTGTTAAATATCCTGTAGATAAAGCCAAGGGAAATGCTAAAAAGTATACGAAATTTTTATAAGACTTCATAAAAGGTGTTTAAATGCTAAAATCAAAATATATAAAGAATAACAAAGCTTGTGCCGGTAAATTTGGCAGAAACGAAATAACCCAAGAGCAACTTGATGATTTTGAAAATAAATTCAGAACATTTTACGAAAGATTTAAAACATCAAAAGAAAACGAAACCGAAGAATACTTCAAGAATCTGTTCAGAGACTTTTTATTAAACAGCTTTTACAAAAATAAACATGCAATAAATACAAAATCTTTTACCGGTCAGCATGGAACTGATCTGGCTATTCATGCTTCGCAAGATGTAAACAGCCGCGTAGAAGTTCTGATAGAATTCAAAAAACCAACTAACAAAACCGGTATGATCTCAATAGATAATCTGAATAGAAAAGCAATGCACGAAGCGGTTCTATATTATCTACAGGAACGCATGAAAAACAACAATGTAGAATTAAAATATATTATCATCACGAATCTAAATGAATTTTTTATCTTCGATGCCAAACATTTCCATAAATTGTTTTACGAAAATGCTACAATTAGAAATGTTCATGCTTCCTGGAGTTCTCATAAAACTGATGATGACAGTACCAGGCAAATGTACGACATCATTGCTCAACAGATCAGTGGAATGGAAACTGAGATTGAAACAATCCATTTTGAATTAAACGATTTTGTTAATTTCTCGAATAAATCCAACAAATCCAAAATTAAACATATTTACCAAATCTTATCTCCCCGCTTTCTGCTGAAAGAAACAGTTCTGCAGGACAGCAACGAACTGAATAAGAATTTCTACAATGAGCTTCTTTATATAATGGGCTTAGAAGAATATAAGGAAAAAAATAAAAAACTGATCAGACGCTGCGAAAACCGGCAGGAAGGCTCACTGCTGGAAAATACAATAAACCAGATGAAAACGCATTATATCAATCATCCCGAAGATTATGGCGGTGAGACCGAAGATCAGCAGTTCAATTATTCTCTGCAATTGAATATAACCTGGATCAATCGAATTCTTTTTCTTAAACTGCTGGAAGCTCAACTCATTTCCTATCATAACAAAGATCAGGATTACGCTTTTCTGAACTATAAAAAGATCAAATCCTATAAAGAACTTTCGGAACTGTTTTTCCAGGTTTTAGCGATAAAACAAAACGAAAGATCAGAATATATACACTCCAAATATAAAAATCTGCCGTATTTAAATAGTTCACTTTTCGACCGTTCGAAACAGGAAGAAGAAGTAAGCATTACAGAACTTTCCGATCTGGAAATTCCGATTTACAAAAAGACAGTTTTGAAAAACGGCAAAAAAAGACTTTCCAGCAAAATGAAAACTCTGGAATATCTGCTGCGTTTCCTGGATGCTTACAATTTCGGTTCCGAGATCGAACCTGATGAAGACAGAAAATCGCTGATCAACGCTTCAGTGCTGGGTTTGATCTTCGAAAAGATAAACGGCTACAAAGAAGGTTCATATTACACTCCGGGCTACATAACCATGTACATGAGCCGGGAAACTTTGCGCCGCTCTGTTCTGGATAAACTGAACACTGCTTTCGAAAAAGATTTCCAGGAGTTTGATGAACTGATCAATTTCTGCTCCAATCTTTATAACTCAAATGATCTGAAAAAAGCAAACGACTGTCTTAATTCGATCACGATTTGCGATCCCGCAGTTGGTTCCGGTCATTTTCTGGTTTCGGTGCTAAACGAAATGATCGCTATCAAAGCAGAGTTGGGAATATTGTGCGACGTAAATGCTAAACCCCGCAAAGATTGGGAAATCCTGGTAGCAAACGATGAATTGAATATTCATAATGCTTTTGGCGAACCATTCGAGTATAAACTAAACGAAAACGGAAAACCACACAAAGAATTGCAGAACATTCAAAAAACCATCTTCCACGAAAAACAGACCATTATCGAAAACTGCCTGTTCGGAGCTGACATTAATCCTAATTCCGTGAATATCTGTCGGTTGCGACTCTGGATCGAACTGCTGAAAAACGCCTACTACACCGAAGAAAGTAAGTTTGTAGAACTGCAAACTCTGCCGAATATAGACATCAACATCAAATGTGGAAATTCTCTTATCAGCCGTTTCGATCTTAAAGAGAATCTTTCCACCGTTTTAAAAAGAACCAACATGACGGTGGGAGAATATCTGCGAAAAGTGAGAGATTACAAAAATGCTACCGGCAAGCAGGAAAAGAAAGCTCTGCAGAATGCTATCGATCAGATTAAAAGCAACTTTAAAAAAGAGATGATGCACCAGACCGAAGTTTTCCGCAAGTTTGCCCGATTAGAAAGGAAATATCAATCTTTCTTTGAAGATCAGGATCTATTTGAAGAAGATAGAAAAATAAAACAGAAAACAGAGGAGTTTGAAAAAACAGAAAAAGCCTACAACAAAGCCAAAGCAGAATGGGAAGTGTGGGAAAACGGCGAAGTTTACCGTAACGCTTTTGAATGGCGATTTGAATTCCCTGAAGTGCTGGATGAAACAGGAAAATTTACCGGTTTCGATATTGTGATCGGAAATCCACCATATATTCAATATGGTGAAAATGCAATTTTGCGTAATTTATATTTGAATAGATTTTATTCTGCAAGTTATAAAGTTAATAGTTACTACTTATTTTTTGAACAGGGAATATTAATATCAAATAAAAATGGATATTTATCATTCATAACTCCAAAATCATATCTGAAAAACAAATATGCGAAAAAACTTAGAGAATTCATTATTAATAATGTATCTTTGATAAGCGTTGATGATTTCTACTACAGAGTTTTTGAAGATGTTCATGAAGATGTTTTAATTACTCAAATAAGTTTAGATAAAAGCGACAAAAAATTAAAATATTCAAAAATTATTTTAATTAGTGAATTTGATAATAAAACATTTTCTAATTTTGACCTAAATAGAATTAGTGAAAATGATTACTTATTTGAATTTGAAATAAGTGAAGAAACAGAAAAATTAATAAACAAAATTTATGATAGCTCAATTATGTTAACGGAGTTATGTGGCGCATATTTTGGAATACAAACTTTTGATAGAAAAAGTTTTGTATTTGATGAAAAGATAAATGAATTTTGCAAACCAGTTATTGATGGAGAAAATATTCAAAAATATAATATGATTAAATCAACTCAATATGTTGAGTTTAAACCAGAAAATATAAAAAGTGGTGGTAATGAATATATATATAATTCAACAAGATTAGTAACTCGCCAAATTGCTGATATTCCACCTTTTGCTATAGCACAATCAGGTCTATACACATTAAATACAATTTATAATATTTTTTTCAGAAAACATTGTGATAAAACTAGAATTCATGAGATTCTTGGGATTCTAAATTCAAAATTAATTGGGTTCATATGGAAAACAAAATTCTATGATAAGAAAGGAACTTATCCAAAGGTCAAAAAAACTCCATTACTTTCATTACCTATCCCTAAAAGTGAAGTATCTTTAATTTCAGAAATTGTAATAGAAAATATTAAAAGAAGATTTGATGGAAATGTAATGAATAAAGTTTTACTGAAAATCGATTTGATTTTATACAAACTCTACCAACTCAGTTACGAAGAAGTTTTGATCGTCGATCCTGATTTCCAGCTTTCTAAGGAAGAGTTTGAAAGGTATGAGGTGAACCAGCATGAATGATTTTGATCAAAAAGATGTTATTATCTATCAATCTTCCGATGGAAAAACTTCAGTTGAAGTAAATTTGAGAAAAGAAACTGTCTGGTTGAATCAAAAACAGATGGGTATTTTATTTGATAAGAATTATAAGACAATTTCCAGACATATAAACAACATTTTTAAGCAAGGAGAATTAGAAAGAGATTCAACTGTCTCGTATTTTGAGACAGTTCAAAATGAGGGTGGTAGAAAAGTAGTTAGAAAATTAGAATTCTATAATCTGGATATGATAATTTCGGTTGGTTATCGTGTTAATTCAAAACGTGGAACTCAGTTTCGCATCTGGGCTACAAATGTCTTAAAAGATCACTTGATAAATGGATATTCAATTTATCGTCAACGTTTAGAAAATCAAACTGAAAAAATTAAAGAATTAAACAATACAATTTTGTTAATTGAAGATGTTGTTAAACAGAAGCAATTAACAACAAATGAAGCAAAAGGTTTGATATTTGTAGTTTCAGATTACATAAGAGCTTTGGATATTCTTGATGACTATGATCATCAGAGGCTAGAGCTATCGAGCAGATTAAGCAAGAATTTGATTAGAAAATTAGATTACAATGAAATAACAAAAGCAATCAATGAGCTCAGAAACTACTTCAGAAATAAAGGTGAAAAAGTAGAATTATTTGGAGTAGAAAAAGACCAATCTCTTAAAAGTTCAATATCGGCAATTTACCAAACATTTGATGGAAAAGACCTTTATCCATTAATATAACAAACTCTACCAACTCAGTTACGAAGAAGTTTTGCTGAATTCCAGCTTTCCAAGGAAGAGTATGAAAGGTATGAATTAGAAAAATAAACCGTTTTGTCACAAAACCTTTCGGCATGTGACAAGACTGCAAAACTTGTCTTATGCAGCGCAGGCGTCATGAGACAAGTTAAAAAAAATAAATCTGTTATTCCCCAATATCTGCACTATCTTAAATATCACCCCAAAAATCGTGGTATTTATCTAACCAAATTGAACCGCTGAATATTCCGTAAAACATCATGTAATGCCTTGAAAGATATAGATTAAACGGATATAACTGAATAGCCGTCAACTATTGCCAATGGCAAGGTAAATCAAAAAAATCCTCTATATAGTATAAAAGCTTTGACACTAAATTTCAGATTAATTTTTTGTCCCCAAAATTTAGGATGAAATATGGGAAACAATAATATTGTTGAACATAGCAGCAGCGACCGAAAGATTAGAGAACTATCAATCCGTAGTAATTTGATACAAATCATTATGAATGGGGTTTCTATTCGTTAAAAAAAATAGCACATCACCAGCAAATTAATATTTTCAAAACAAAAAAAATAAATGAGGTTAATGATGGGAAAAAACATCGTGGAAAAAATCCTTTCAGATCACATTTTGGAAGGTAAACCTGAGCAGGGTCAGGAAGTCGGCATCAAGATCGATCAGACGCTTACTCAGGATGCTACAGGAACGATGGCTTATCTGCAGTTTGAAGCCATGGGCGTTCCCAGAGTGCAAACAGAACTCTCGGTAAGTTATGTCGATCACAACACAGTTCAGATCGGCTTTGAAAATGCTGATGATCACAAATATCTGCAATCTGTTGCAGCCAAATACGGTATTGTTTATTCACGTGCCGGAAATGGAATTTGTCATCAGGTTCAGCTGGAAAGATTCGGCAAGCCGGGAAAAACACTTTTAGGTTCAGATTCTCACACTCCAACCGGTGGCGGGGTTGGCATGATGGCAATTGGTGCCGGCGGCTTGGACGTAGCAGTTGCAATGGCTGGCGGAGCTTTCTTCCTGCCATATCCAAAAGTTGTTAAGATCAATCTTACCGGCGAACTTCAGCCGTGGGTTGCAGCCAAAGACGTTATCCTGAAAGTTTTAGAAAAATTTACAACCAAAGGAAATGTAGGCTGCATTTTTGAATATGGCGGACCCGGAGTGAAAACACTTTCCGTTCCAGAACGAGCAACCATCACAAACATGGGAGCAGAATGCGGAGTTACAACTTCCATTTTCCCAAGTGATGAAATCACCAGAAAATTCCTGAAAGCTCAGGATAGGGAAGAAGACTGGACAGAACTCATCGCAGATGAAGATGCCAAGTACGATCAAGTTGTTGAGATCAATCTTTCTGAACTGGTTCCGATGGCTGCTACTCCACACAGTCCGGGCAACATCAGCACAGTAAAAGAAATCGGCGAAATTGATGTTGACCAGGTTTGTATTGGAAGTTGTACGAACTCTTCCTACACAGATATGATGACAGTTGCCGAAATTTTGAAAGGTAAAAAACTTCATCCAAATACCAGTTTCGTGGTAGCACCAGGATCGAAGCAGGTTATCGAAAACATCATGCAGGACGGCGGTTTTGCCAGCATCGTTTCTGCCGGAGCCAGAATAGCCGAATCAGCTTGCGGCTTCTGTATTGGAAACAGTCAATCTCCCAAAACTGATGCAGTTTCGCTTAGAACCAGTAACCGTAACTTCCTGGGGCGTTCCGGAACAAAATCTGCCAATGCTTATCTGGTGAGCCCGGAAACAGCAGCAGCTGCAGTTATCACAGGAAAATTCACCGATCCCAGAGACCTGGAAAAAATGGGAATTGAATATCCCAACGTGAAAATGCCGGAAAAATTCTATATCGATGATTCCATGTTCATCTTCCCGCAGGATGCAGAAGTAACCGAAATTTATCGCGGACCAAACATCGGCGATCCTCCAGCTGCAAAACCTCTGCAGGATAAGATCGGTGGCGTGGTAACACTGAAAGTGGAAGATAAAATTACTACAGATCACATAATTCCAGCTGGATCCAAAATGAAATTCCGTTCTAATGTTCCCAAATATTCCGAATTCCTGTTTGAAGTTGTCGATCCTACCTTCCACGACAGAGCAGAAGAAATCAGAGACAGCGGCAAAGATAACATCATCGTGGCCGGACTTTCCTACGGACAAGGTTCCAGCCGAGAACACGCAGCTTTGTGCCCGATGTATATGGGTGTGAAAGCTGTTCTGGCAAAATCGATGGAAAGAATTCATAATGCCAATCTTATCAACTTTGGAATTCTACCTTTGAACTTCGTGGATGAAGCAGATTACGACAAGATCGATCAGGCAGATGAACTGGAAATTTCCAATATCAAAGAAGCTTTGAAAGAAGGCAAAAATCTGATCGTAAAAAATATTACCAAAGGTATCGAGATCGCAGCAAATTATGCTCTTTCCGATCGCCAGAAAGAAATTCTTCTGGCCGGCGGTACTTTGGCAATGATGAAGAAGTAGCTGTATCTTTCATCTTGTTACCAGAGCCCTCTTTGGGAACAAGGAATGACACACCCCGTCTCTACCGAAAAATCGGTAGAGCCACCCCTCTCGAGAGGGGAATGAAAAAAATCATAAAATAAAAATAGGAGAATGTGACAATGGCACAAAAAGGAATAAGAGAATTCGATGCCAAAAGAATGATGTCGAAAGCTCTTCCTGAATTTTCTAATGGCAAGATCAAATTTGAGGTGTCTCAAGTTCTGATCGGTCCCAAAACAGATCTGCAGAAACTGGCAGACGAAAACCCGTGGCTCAAAACAGCCAAATTAGTGGCAAAACCAGATCAGCTTTTTGGTAAACGTGGTCTTAACAACTTGCTCTATGTTAACAAAACCTGGCAAGAAGTTCAAGCCTGGATCAAAGAGCGCATGAACAAAACCGTTACTATCAAACAAACTACCGGCGAAACAACCGGTGAACTGAATCAGTTCCTGGTAGAAAAATTCGTTCCGCACGAAGAAGAGTATTACATTGCTATCACCACTCATCGTGAGAATGACACGATTCATTTTTCCACTCATGGCGGTGTAAACATTGAAGAAGTCTGGGATACAGTTGTTACTCTGGATATTCCAATTATGGAAGACATCGCAGATCAGGATGTGGAAGGTTTCCTTCCTGCTGAACTCGGTGATAAAAAACAGACAGTTGCCGATTTCATCAAAGCTCTCTACAAAATGGTGGTGGAATATCATTTTGTATATCTGGAACTAAATCCATTTACATTCGTAGATGGTGTTCCGGTAGCTCTGGATGCTGTGGCAAAAGTTGATGATTATGCATCTTATCAATGTGCCGAGAATTGGGGAGAGCTGAAATTCCCAAGTCCTTTTGGTTTGGAAAAAACTCCTGAAGAAGAAAAGATCGATGCCATCGATGAAAGAACCGGTGCTTCTCTCAAACTCACAGTTCTCAATCCGGAAGGAAGAATCTGGAATCTGGTTGCCGGTGGCGGTGCTTCTGTTATTTATGCCGATACCGTTGTCGATCTTGGTTATCACAAGGAATTGGCAAATTACGGAGAATACAGCGGAAATCCTTCTACCGAAGATACTTATGCTTATACTAAAACTGTTCTCGATCTGATGACTCGCCAGAAAGATCCGCAGGGAAGACCAAAATTCCTGCTGATCGGTGGTGGAATTGCCAATTTTACTGATGTGGCAAAAACTTTTACCGGCATCGTGCAGGCTATCACAGAATTCAAAGAAAAAATAAAAGAAACAAATGTAAAAATTTATGTTCGCCGCGGCGGACCAAATTATGTGGAAGGTCTGAACATTATGAAAAGACTGGGTGAAAAACTCGGTGTTCCCATCGAAGTTTACGGACCGGAAACACACATGACAAAAATCGTATCTCTGGCTCTGGGTCAGAAGGCAGGTGCATAATGCAAAACTATGAACTTTTTGATAAAAATACCCGCTCCTTTATTTATGGAGCGCAGCAGAAAGCAGCACAGAGAATGTTGGATTTCGATTATCTGTGCAAAAGAGAAACTCCTTCTGTAGCAGCGTTTATCACTCCTACAGGAACTGGTTATTACAAACTTTTCTGGGGAACCAAAGAGATCAGAATTCCCCGCTACAAAACAGTAGCCGAAGGTTTGGAAAATCATCCGGAAGTTGATGTGATGGTGAACTTTGCTTCCGAGCGTTCCTGTGCAGAATCTACCATGGAAGCTCTGGATACAGAAAATATTCGTACTATCGTAATGATCGCGGAAGGCGTTCCGCAGAGAGATGTGCGTAAGATCGCAAAAATTGCCAAAGAAAAAGGTAAATGGATCATCGGACCGGCAACAGTTGGTGGACTTAAGCCCGGCTGCTTCAAGATCGGTAATGCTGCCGGAACTATCCAGAATATTCGCGACACAAAACTGTATCGTCCGGGTTCGGTGGGATTCGTTTCTGTTTCCGGCGGACTTTCCAACGAAGGTTACAACATTGTTGCCCGAAATACAGATGGAATTTATGAAGGTTATGCTGTGGGTGGAGACGTTTATCCTGCTACAACTCTCATCGATCACCTTTTGCGTTACGAACAGAATCCAAACATTAAAATGATGGTCGCTCTGGGTGAAGTTGGTGGAAAAGACGAATACCAGATCATTCAAGCCATCAAAGATAAAAAACTCACAAAACCGCTGGTAATGTGGGTTACAGGAACTTGTGCCGAAATGCTGCCGGGTGGTGTTCAATTCGGACATGCCGGTGCCAAAGCAGACAGCCAAGAAGATACGGCTAAAGCAAAAAATCATGCTCTGCGCGAAGCCGGTGTGGTAGTTCCAGATTCATTTGAAGATTACGATCAAAAAATTAAAGAAAATTTTGATAAGTTGAAAGCAGAAGGTAAGATCGAAGAATTCGTAGAACCTGAAACTCCTAACGTGCCAATGGATTATGCTCAGGCAGTTGCCGAAGGTCTGGTGAGAAAACCAACTAATTTCATTTCAACAATTTGCGATGAAACAGGTGAAATTCATAATTATTGCGGCGTTCCAATCGATCAGGTTATCAAGGAAAATTACGGCATTGGTGGAGTGCTGGGACTGCTCTGGTTCAAGAAAAAACTTCCTCAATATGCTCGTGATTTCATCGAACTGGTCATTCAGATCGTTGCCGATCACGGTCCGGCTGTTTCCGGTGCTCATAACACCATCGTTACAGCTCGTGCCGGCAAAAACCTGATCGAATCGATCATCAGCGGAATGGTAACTATCGGGCCGCGATTTGGTGGAGCTGTGAATGGTGCTGCCAACCATTTTACCTGGGGATTGCAGAATAATCTGGAACCTCGTGAATTCGTTACCGAAATGAAAAAGAAAAATGTAATGATCCAGGGAATCGGACACAGAATTCACAGTATTGATAATCCTGATGAAAGATGTGAAATCATGATGAACTTCGCCAAAGAACACTTCCCGAAACATCCGCTTCTGGATTATGCTCTGGCAGTTCAAGATGTAACGACAATGAAAAAAGGAACTCTGATCTTGAACGTTGACGGAACGATCGGTGTACTTTTTGTAGACCTGCTCAAGAGCTTGAATTACACAGATGAAGAGATCAAAGAAATGATCGATATGGGATTTTTCAATGCCTTCTTTATCATCGGCAGAACCATGGGATTCATGGGGCATTATTTCGATCAGAAACGTTTGAAAACACCTTTGTACCGGCATCCCTGGGACGATGTTCTTTATGATGTTCCCGATCATCCTGAAGAAATAAAATAAGGAGTTATGAAATGAGTAAACCAGAAAATACTGAGAAGATCATTTATACCAAAGTAGATGAGGCTCCAGCTTTAGCTACTTATTCGCTTCTGCCCACTATCAAAGCTTTTACAGATGTAGCAGGCGTGAAAGTGGAAACCAGAGACATTTCTCTGGCTGGAAGGATCATCGCTAATTTCCCGGAAAAACTAACTGAAGAACAGCGTATCACGAACGATCTGGAAGAACTTGGTGAACTGGTGAAAAAACCAGAAGCAAATGTTATCAAGCTTCCCTGCATCAGTGCTTCTATTCCACAACTGAAAGCTGCTGTCAAAGAACTCCAGGAAAAAGGTTATGATATTCCCAACTATCCTGAAGAACCAAAAACAGAAGAAGAAAAGAAGATAAAATCTGTCTATGACAAGATCAAAGGAAGTGCAGTAAATCCTGTACTGAGAGAAGGTAACTCCGATCGTCGCGTTCCTCTTCCAGTAAAAAATTATGCCAAGAAAAATCCACATTCCATGGGAAAATGGTCTCCAAAATCTAAATCTCATGTATCTCATATGAGCAGTGGTGATCTGGCATCCAACGAAAAATCTCGTACGATCACAAAATCTACAGCGGGAAATTGCAAGATCGAATTCATCAATCCGCATGGCGAAGTTACGATTCTAAAAGATAAGTTGCCACTTATCAAAGGTGAGATCATCGATGGAACAGTAATGAGCAATAAAGCTCTGCGCAAATTTCTGGAAGGTCTTATCGAAGAAGCCAAAAAAGAGGATGTGCTTTTTTCAGTTCATCTGAAAGCAACTATGATGAAAGTATCAGATCCGATCATTTTTGGTCATGTGGTTTCTGTATTCTTCAAAGATGTATTCGAAAAACATGCCAAAACTTTTGAAGAATTGGGAATCGTTCCCAGCAACGGTCTGGGAGATCTTTATCAGAAGATCGATACACTTCCTGAAGATAAGAGAAAAGAGATCGAAAAAGATATTGCAGCTGTTTACATAAAACGCCCCAAACTGGCGATGGTAGATTCCGATAAAGGTATCACCAATCTGCATGTTCCCAGCGATGTTATCATCGATGCTTCCATGCCGGCTGCAATCCGAAATTCCGGTAAAATGTGGGGACCAGACGGAAAACTCCACGATACAAAATTTGTAATTCCCGACAGCAGTTATGCGGGTGTTTACAAAGAAGTTATCGATTTCAGTAAAATTCATGGAGAACTCGATCCTAAAACTATGGGAAATATTCCAAATGTGGGATTGATGGCTCAAAAAGCTGAAGAATATGGTTCTCACGATAAAACTTTTGTCTGCCCGGATGACGGAAAAGTAGTGGTAACAGCTGAAAACGGTCAAACTCTTCTGGTTCATGAAGTAGAAAAAGATGATATCTGGAGAATGTGTCAGGTAAAAGATCT
>JAIPJH010000095.1 GCA_021734245.1 Candidatus Cloacimonadota bacterium
AAGGAAATCGATCGATCCAAAATATGACGCTGTATTCCACTACGAAAAAGAAGATAGCCAAAGCAACTGAACAGAAACAGATCGTGCACTTAAAAGAAGGGCAAGAATACGAACTTTTTTACTGGCAGGATGAGTGGAAATCTGTTGGAAAAAAGATCGCAGCTTCGGGACCTATCGTTTTTGAAGATGTTCCTGCTGGAAGATTATACTGGCTTGTAGAAACTGATTCCCGAAAAGAAGAGCGAATTTTTACATACGAAAATGATGAGCAGGTTTGGTGGTAGAAACTCTGAAAAGCTCTCTTCCGCAAACTCTTGCACTTGAGACTTTCAGAGTTGGTTGCCTTAAACCTTGAATGTGATGAGCAGGAAGAAAATAATAACGTGAAAAAAAATCTGAAAAGCTCTCTTCCGCAAACTCTTGCACTTGAGACTTTCAGAGTTGGTTGCCTTAATCCTTGAATGTACTGAGCAGTAAGAAAATAATAATGTGAAAAAAATCTGAAAAGCTCTCTTCCGCAAACTCTTGCACTTGAGACTTTCAGAGTTGGTTGCCTTAAACCTTGAAAAAGTTACAAAAAGAGTAATTCTTTCAATCGATCTTTTCAATGGTTGAGTATTAGATAAACCTTGAAAAGGTTCACCAGGAAGAAGAGTCTTATAAACCTTTTCAAGGTAAGTTAAATTTGGAGTGATAATGAAATATAATCCTGTAGAATTGATTATAAAAAAACGAAGTAGAAAGAAACTTACAAAAGATGAGATAAGCTTTTTTATCGAATCATATCTGGACGGAAAAATCCCAGAATATCAGATGGCAGCTTTGCTGATGGCGATTTACTTTAAAAAAATGGATCCGGAAGAAATTCAGACCTTAACAGAAATTTATATAAATTCTGGCAAAAAAATAACTTTTCCCAAAGAAATGAACACAGTCGATAAACATTCTACAGGCGGAGTTGGAGACAAGATCAGCATTGTGCTTGCTCCGATCGTAGCAGCCTGCGGAGCCAAAATTCCCATGATCTCAGGCCGCGGCTTGGGACACACAGGTGGAACGCTGGACAAATTGGAATCCATTCCCGGTTTTCGAACAGACTATTCTTACACTGAATTCAAGAAAATGGTCAATGAAGTAGGATTCAGCATCATCAGTCAGTCTGTTGAGTTAGTTCCTGCCGATAAAAGGATTTATGCACTTCGAGATGTAACAGGAACAGTAGAAAGTTTACCACTGATCACCGCCAGCATCATGAGTAAAAAAATTGCAGAAGGTGCACAAAATCTAGTAATCGATCTAAAAGTTGGAACAGGAGCTTTCATCAAGAAAATGAGTGTGGCAGAGCAATTGGCCGATCTACTTATTAAGACAGGAGAAAATCTGGGACAGAAGGTTTCTGTTGTATTTTCCAATATGAATTCTCCTCTGGGAAATTACGTTGGCAATGCGCTTGAAATTAAGGAATGTGTGGAGTTCCTGCAGGGAAATTATGCTGATGATATTTATAAAATAACCAAAGCTCTAGCAGAAGAAATGCTGCTTTTAACTGAAATTGCAGAAGATCGCAAACAAGCTGGAAGTCTATTCAATGAAGTATTAGAGAATGGTGAAGCTTTGAAATTTTTTAGAAACTTCGTTAAAACACAAAATGGAAATCCAAAAATCTGTGAAGACACTTCCCTGCTTCCTAAAGCAAAATACGAGATTCCAATTATCTGCACAAAATCTGGCTGGATCAAAACCATCGATACACAGAAAATCGGTTATGCTCTCATCGATATTGACGCTGGTCGGCGGACTATCAAATCTAAGCTGAATTACGCTTCTGGAGCTTATCTTCCTTTCAAAGTAGGAGAAAAAATTACCGAAGGTGCAGAACTGGGAAAAGTTTTATGTGATAATAAAAAATCGGGAAAGCTTGTAGCAGAAAAAATCGCTGCCAGTTATCGCATAACATCTTCCAAACAGAAATATGACGACAGCTACCAGCAGGAAATGGAAATGATCTACGGTTTGGAAAGCGGATTGGATGAAGAAGAATAATTTTTGAATTTTATTCAATTTAAGCTAAACTCACATCAAATAATGCCTTCCAAAAATCTTGACACATAAACCGCACAAAATAGTGTGTCTTTTCTTGTAATGTTAATTGAGTGTAATTGAGTGTTAGATAAGAAGTTAAGTGTAAATAATTTATAATAAAATACAAAATATAAGGAGCATAAAATGGCTGTACCAAAAAGAAAAACTTCAAAATCCAGAAGAGATAAAAGAAGAACCCATTATAAAGCTGAAATGCCAGCAATTACAACCTGTCCGAATTGCGGTGAAGCTGTAAGGCCACACAATATTTGCGCAAACTGTGGTCATTATAAAGGCAAGAAGGTAGTAGAGATAAAAGAATAATCTTTACACCGGATTTTTTTTAATGCGCATAGCAATAGACGCTTTTGGTAGTGATAGTGCACCTTCCCCCGAAGTGGAAGGTGCAATTCTTGCAATTAAAGAGGGTATTTGTGATAAAATCTTCCTGGTTGGAAAACAGGAGATCCTGAATAAAGAGCTGGAAAAATATTATTACGAAAAAGATAAAATCGAAGTGGTAAATGCTACAGAAACCATTTCTATGCACGATTCCCCTGCTTCCATAGTCAAAAAAAAACAAGATTCATCATTGGTTCAGGCAATCAAATTGTGCAAAGATGGTGAAGCAGATGGAATGACAAGCGCTGGAAATACTGGTGCCGTTATGGCTGCTGCTTTGTTTGGTTTGGGAAGAATCAAAAATGTTCTTCGCCCCGCAATTGCTACCGCTTTTCCAACACAGAATCATCCCGAGATTATTCTCGATGTTGGTGCAAATGTTGATTGCAGTGCCGAAAACCTGATGCAGTTTGCTCGTTTAGGTCAACTCTATTCCCGTTTTTTCTTCAAAATATCTGATCCCAAAGTCGCTCTTCTCAATATTGGAGAAGAAATCACCAAAGGCAGTGAGTTATACAAAACAGTTCACCAGCAACTTCTTGAAGCAGAAGATATAAACTTTGTCGGCAATATCGAGGGAAAAGACCTTCTGAAAGGAATCGTTGATGTTGTTGTTTGTGACGGATTTGTAGGAAATGTGATGTTAAAAACTGTGGAAGGCGCAGCATATTCAATATTTTCCATTATGAAAGAACAAATAAAAAAAGATTGGATAGCCAAGCTGGGAGCGCTTTTATCATTTCCTGTGTACGCATATTTAAAAAAGAAGCTTGACCATACTGAATATGGTGGAGCATTGTTGGTCGGATTAAATGGAATAGCTGTGGTTTCACATGGAAGATCCAATGGAACTGCCATTAAGAACGCTGTGAAGGTTGCTGCAAAAATGGCAGAATCAGGTTTTGTATCTCATGCGAAGGAATATTATGAGAATTTGTAATATCTTGACTTGGTCGTTTGATTTTTGTTTGCGATTTTAAACAAAGGTGGTACAAATGATTGCAAAATATAATGCTAAAATTTCTGGAACTGGACATTATGTTCCCGACAAAATATTAAATAATTTCGATCTGGAAAAGATCGTAGATACAACTGATGAATGGATCCGCACTCGAACCGGAATGTTCGAAAGACATATTGCAGCCGATGATCAGGCTGTTTCCGATTTAAGTTATGAAGCAGCGCAATTGGCTTTGGAAAGTGCCGGCATCAAAGCCAAAGACCTCGATATGATAATTATTGCCAGTGTCTCAAATGATCACATGTTTCCCTCTACAGCTTGCATTTTACAGAAAATGCTGGGAATCAAAAATATTCCTGCTTTTGATATTTCTGCCGGTTGTACAGGGTGGATTTATGGATCTAATATTGCCAAACAATATATTGAAAATGGAATTGCAAAACACATACTGGTTATTGGGGTTGAAATACTTTCTAAGATAACAAACTGGGAAGACCGTGGAACTTGCGTTTTATTTGGAGATGGAGCAGGAGCAACTATAATTTCCCGTTCCGAAAACAAAGATATTTCTCGTTTCATCGATTCAAAAATTACGGCTGATGGAACTTATTATGATCTTTTGATTCAACAAGCTGGTGGTTCTCGAATGCCGGCCTCTAAGGAATCGGTAGAGAAAAACTTGCATACCGTTTATATGGAAGGAAACAAAATTTTTAAACAAGCTGTAAAATCGATGTATTCAGCTTGTGACACAGTTCTAAAAAGAAATAATATGAATATAAAATCCATAGACTGGCTTATTACTCATCAGGCAAATCTCAGGATCATTGAAGCTCTCGGCAAGAAATTGAGAATAGATAATGATAAAGTGATCGTTAACATCGAAAAATATGCAAACACATCTGCTGCCACCATACCAATTGCTTTGGATGAAGTTATTAGAAATGGAAAAGTTCGTCATGGCGATATCATTCTAACGGCATCATTTGGCGCTGGTCTTACCTCCGGCAGTTTATTATTTCGTTTGTAAAAGGAGATTTTTTTTTACATGAGCAAAATAGCATTTCTTTTTCCGGGTCAGGGTGCTCAATATGTTGGAATGGCTATGGATTTCGTTCAAGCCGATCCTGAATTAGAGAAAGTCCTGATCAATTTTGATGAACAAAATAATACTGATCTTTATAAAATAATGAAAGAAGGTCCTGAGGAGCAACTTAAGGACACAAAGTATACTCAACCGGCAATTTTATTCCACAGTATTGCAGCACTCAGAACAGTACTGAAAGAATTTTATATTCAACCTGATTTTGTAGCCGGTCACTCGTTAGGCGAGTTTTCCGCTTTAGTTGCCAATGGCGTTTTAGATTTGAACGATGCCATGTATCTGGTTCATAAACGTGGAAAATTCATGATTGAAGCAAATGACGGGCAACCTTTTGCCATGGCTGCCATTATCGGGCCAGACAGCGAAACTGTTGCGAAAGCTTGCGAAGAAGCTTCAACTGCAGGAGTCGTTGTAGCTGCTAATTTCAATACACCTGTCCAAACTGTTATTTCCGGCTCCAAAGCTGGAGTTGACCAGGCTTGTTCGATCCTGAAAGAAACCGGTGCAAAAAGAATTGTTCCACTTCCTGTAGGTGGTCCATTTCATTCTCCCCTTATCCAGAAAGCTGCCGACTGGCTGAAATCCGAAATGGAAGAAATTACTTTTTATGAAACACATATTCCCGTTATCAGTAATGTCAGTGCAAAACCTGTCACAAATACCGAAATTATCAAAGAAAATCTGGCAAAACAAGTAACTTCCAGCGTTCTCTGGGTAGATTCTATTCGATTTATGATAGATAAAGGTGTAGAGACATTTATAGAATTTGGACCGAAACAGGTTTTGGCAGGAATGCTTAAGAAAATTGACAGAAATGCTAAAGTAATAAGTATCGACACAATTGAAACTTTGAAAGCAGTAAAAGAGGAGTTGGAGTTTTGATGAAAAGATTAGAAGATAAAGTTGCAGTAATAACCGGGTCGGCTCGTGGAATTGGATTCAGTATTGCCAAAGAGTTTGCCAAAAACGGAGCAATATGTGTTATCATCGATCTAAATCAGGACGATGTAGATAAAGCAGTTCAAAAAATAGACGATCAAGGCTGGCGTGCTGTTGGCTTTGCCGGGAATGTGGTTAAAGCAGATGAGATGGCTGCAATTTTCAAGGAAATTGTTGCACAGTTTGGACAAATAGATGTTCTTATTAATAATGCAGGTATCACTCGCGACGGTCTTATCATGAAAATGAAAGAACAAGACTGGGATGCAGTGCTGGCAGTAAACTTAAAAGGAACGTTCAATTGTACACAGAAAGTTTGCCGCTTCATGATGAAAAAGCGTTCCGGTGTTATTTTAAATATTGCTTCTGTTATTGGAATCATGGGAAATGCAGGGCAGGCAAATTATGCAGCTTCCAAAGGTGGAATTATCGCTCTCACAAAATCAACAGCCAGGGAATTTGCTTCCAGAAATATTCGCGTAAATGCAATTGCACCGGGTTTTATCCGTACTGAAATGACAGATACACTCCCAGAAGAAGTAGTAAAAAAATATGCAGCTGCCATTCCACTCAACAGAATGGGATCTCCGGCAGATGTAGCAAAAGTTTGTGTATTTTTAGCATCCGATGAAGCTGAATATATAACCGGTCAGACAATCAATGTGGACGGCGGTCTGATAATGTAGCCGTTCCCAAAAAAACTGACACATAAAAAAATAGAGTCAAAAAAAAACAGGAGGAAATATGGACTTATTAGCAAAAATCAAAGAAATCGTTGTTGAAGAACTCGGTGTAGAAGCAAGTGAAGTAACGCCCGAAGCTAGCTTCATCGATGACCTTGGTGCCGACTCTCTGGACACTGTAGAACTTATCATGAAATTCGAAGAAGATTTTGACATTGAAATTCCTGACGAAGATGCAGAAAATCTAACCACAGTAGGAAAAGCAATCGAATATCTTCAAGGAAAAGTTTAGAATATAATCATATGGTGGAGCTTTCTCCACCATTATTCTTTCGAATTTAGATGGGGAAACTATGAGTAAAAGAAGAGTTGTAATTACAGGATTAGGAACCTTAAATGCTGTAGGCAATTCTGTAGATGAAACTTGGCAAAGTTTATTGGCAGGAAAGTCAGGGATAGATACGATAAAAAGTTTTGAACTGACGAATGATTTTGCCAGCCACATCGCAGGAGAAGTAAAAGATTTAAACTACGAAGATTATTTTGATCGCAAGAGAAGAAAGAAGCTGGATCCTTATTCTCAATTTGCCCTGATCGCTTCGCATGAAGCAATGAAAGACTCAGGTTTGGATGCAGCAGATTTCAATCATGACAAAGCAGGAGTTTTGATAGCTTCTGGAATTGGCGGAATGCTTACATTTGAACAGGAAGCATCAAAATTGGTATTGAAAGGACCACGCAGAATCAGTCCTTTTTTCATTCCTAAAATGATCTCCAATATTGCTTCTGCCGAAGTAGCGATCGAATTTAATCTGAGAGGAATTAATTATAATATTACTTCCGCCTGTGCATCGGCAAATCACGCTATAGGAACTGCTTTTCGCACCATTCAATATGGTGATGCGGACATAATTCTGACCGGAGGAGCGGAAGCTTCTGTCACACCATTGGCTGTGGCTGGATTCTGTTCGATGAAAGCACTTTCTACACGTAATGATGAGCCACAAAAAGCCTGCCGGCCATTTGATCGAGACCGTGATGGTTTCATCATGGCAGAAGGTTCGGGCGTTCTGGTAATGGAAGAGCTGGAACATGCTTTAAGTAGAGGAGCCCAGATCTACGCAGAAGTTGTAGGTTACGGTGCAACTTGTGATGCTTTCCATATAACTGCCCCCGCCGATAATGGCGAAGGTGGTGCCAGAGCGATGCAAAATGCTTTGGATGATGCCGGAATTGCACCAGAAAAAATTGAATTCATCAGTGCACACGGAACATCCACACCATTGAATGACCCGAATGAATCATTAGCAATAAAAACTGTATTTGGTAATCACGCTTATAAACTTAAGGTGAATTCCACCAAATCGATGGTAGGACACACATTGGGAGCCGCAGCAGCCATCGAAGCAATAGTTTGCTGCAAAACTATCCAGAATGGAAAAATTCATCCGACTATCAACCTGGAAAATCCTGATCCCGTTTGTGATCTGGATTATGTGGCAGACGGCAGCATTGATTATGACGTTAATTTCGCACTTAGTAACTCACTTGGATTTGGCGGTCATAACGCCGTGATGCTGTTTAAAAAGTATAATTAAGTTTAATGGGATAAGCCGGTCATTTCCTGCTTATCCCATTTTTTTTATTTAAAATTGAATAAAATATTACAAAATTTCCTAAATCAAATATCTTCCAAACAGGAAGAAGATGAAAATCTCATCGCACTACAAAAAATAATAAAATACAAATTCAATAATCTTTCCTTTTTAAATGCAGCAATCTCACACACTTCCCTGGAAAATTCTGAAGATTCTCCTTTTGAAAGGATGGAGTTTCTGGGAGATTCAATTTTAGGTTTGATCGTTGCAGAAGAATTATTTATAAAATATCCCAATTATTCCGAAGGACAGCTTTCCAAACTGAAATCCAAACTCGTTTCCCGAAGATTCCTGGCTATGAAAGCCAAACAGACAGGAATCAACGAATATATAAAATTGAGTGAAGAAGCGATCCAAAGTGGAGGAAAGAGATCTACCTCTATCCTTGGTGACAGCATGGAGGCGATCATCTGCGCTATTTATCTGGATGGCGAAATGGAAGATGTTCGAAATTTTATAAACAAAATTATTTTAAAGAACAGCGAAAAAGCAGTTTCCAAACAAGATTTCCGTGATTATAAAAGTGTTCTGCAGGAATTCACTCAGAGGAAATTTCAGAATACGCCAGAGTATAAAATAATATCTGAAGAAGGACCGGAACACGATAAAACTTTCACCGTCGAAGTTTATATCAACAATAAACAATCAGGTCTGGGCAAAGGAAAAAACAAAAAAGAAGCTCAACAAAGTGCAGCAAAAGTTGCCTGCCAGAACCTGAATCTATAAATATGAAAATCCTGCCGATTTTCATTCCGCATCTGGGATGTCCGTTTCAATGTATTTACTGCAATCAGAAAACTATTACCAAATCAACTTTGAAAGATCTGGAGAAAATAAAAAAACAGATCCATCAATTTTGTAATTATAATATAGATAACGACAAACAAATCGCCTTTTTTGGTGGAACGTTTACTAACCTGCCAAAAGAAAAACAGCAAGATTATTTTGATCTCGTCAAACCTTTTGGAGATGATTGTTCAATTCGCATTTCAACTCGACCCGATTCCATCGATCAGGATATTCTGGATTTCTGCCGGGAAAATAACGTAAAAACTATCGAGCTTGGAATTCAAAGTTTCAATGATGAAGTCTTAACTGCTTCAAAGCGCGGATATAATTCGGAACTGGCAATTTCCGTCTGCAAAACAATCAGGGAAAATGGCTTTGAATTAGCAATTCAACTGATGCCGGGTTTACCAGATTTCAGTATACAATCCTGGCAGGAAACTTTGGAAGTAACCAAATCCTTGTCTCCAGATTTTGTACGATTATATCCGGCAATTGTACTAAAGAATACTGATCTCGAAAAAAGCTTCTTAGAAGCAAAATACAGCCCTTTGAGTTTAGAAGAAGCAATCCAGACTACTGCATTTGCTTTTGAATATTTTGAAGAAACAGATATTAAAATAATCAAAACAGGTCTGCATTCCGACATCGAACCAGAGCAAATTGCAGCAGGACCATACCATGAGTCTTTTGGAGAATTGGTAAGAGCTGAAATACTATTTAACAAGATCATACAGAATTTTCAAAATAAAACTCTTAAAATTTCAACAAAAGATGTATCATTATTAAAAGGATTTAATTCCTTATATTTGAATAGATTAAAATCGGCTTTGAAGATTACTGTATTACCCATAATTCTGGATGCTGAATTGGAAAAAAGCAGATTTTTATTCACAGAAAAAACTCCTCAAGATTATTGGTAAACCATGATAATTGGTTTAATAATAATCGCATTTGTTATAAGTTTCTGGTTTTATCGTAAAACCGTTCCGCAATTGCAGAACTGGCAGAAATGGTTGTTGCTGTTTCTGCGCACCGTTGCCATTGCAATTGCATTGATCCTGCTTTTTAATCCGATTTTAGATTATACAAGAAGCAAATTAACAAAACCTCGAGTTCTGCTTTTAACCGACACATCTTCGAGTATGCAGCAGCAGGGAGACGAAAATTCCAAATCTGAGCTTTTTTCTGAACTGAGAAGTGAGATTCGAGCCAAACTTGATAATTCAGGTTTTGGTGTAGAAAATTTAAGTTTTGCAAATGGGTTGAATGGTATAGATAACAACACATTTCTTGGAAAAAGTCTGGTTCAATTCCGCAGAGAAAATGAGCTGAAAGATCTTGAAGCGATCTACCTTTTTTCTGATGGCTGGTTAAAGGATGAAAATCTGAATTTCCTGGATAATTTTGATCTTCCCATCAATACTTTTGCACCAGATTTTAAATATTCAGATTTCGATCTGAAAGTTACAAATGTAAAATTCAGTAATACCGCTTATAAGGATGAAATAGTACCTGTGTTTGCTCAGATCGATGCAGAAAATTTTTCAGGTTCTGCCACAGCAAAATTATTAGTTAATAGCAAAATTTCAAAGATCAAGAAACTAAATTTTGACGAAAAAAGATTTGTTGATATCGATTTTGACCATGTATTTACAAAAGCAGGATTGCATAATTTGGAAATCGTAGTTAAAGCTGATTCTCTGGAAGAAAAAAATCTCAGCAACAATCAATATCCATCTTCCATTCAGATTAGAAATAATAAATTGAAATGTATGATCGTTTCGGATAAACTTACCTGGAATGAAAGCTTCATCATCAAGAGCATGGCAGATGATGAGCATTGGGAAACCGTTTATCTTAATAAAAAAGGCAAGTTCTATCTTCAAGACAAAATAACTGATTTTGCCACAGAATTAACGAACGCTAATTGCCTTATTTTCATAAATCATGGAAGTTTACGGATCAATTCCCCGCAAGCTGACCTCATCAACAATTTCATTTCAAAAGGTAGTGGCTTTATTTTCCAGGGAGAACATATTAATAATTTGCAAGCGATTTTACCATCCCAGAAAACAAATATTAATAGAACCTTTGAAGGTCAGATCAGATTTAGCGAAGCAAGTAAAGAATTTAACACTTTCCGCTGGAAAAATAGCGATATTCCCAATAACATACCGCCAGTTGATTACTTTTATGTGAATCCCAAATTACAGGCAAAGATCCTGGCAACTTTCGATAACGAACAACAAAGTCCGGCAATATTATTTCAAACTTATGAAGCTGGCAAAGTAATGCAATTTGCCTTTTTGAATTTGTGGAAATGGCAGATGTGGGAAAGCGGAAATCATTACAAAACTTTTATGCATGATCTCATAAATTGGTTTGGGCAACAGGAATCTGATAGAATTGTAGCTAACACTGATAGAACTTCCTATTTTGCAGGTGAATCCGTTAGTATTTCCTTAAAAATTTTTAATGAACAATTTAATCCTGCAACTGATGCTGATGCTTTGCTGAAACTTTATAATGACGCTGACGAATTGATTAAAGAAGATTATTTTACAGCATTCGCTGATAAATATCAAATTACAATTGAAGATTTGCAACCAGGAAAATATCGATTTAAAATTATGGATTCTGTTTCAAAATTGGAAACCGAAGGTGAATTTTCTGTTCAGGATTTCAATTCTGAAAATATGGACAAAGGCATAAATGATGTACTTTTAAAATATATTGCCAATACAACTGGTGGAAAGTTATACAATTCTGCCGATAAAGTTGAAATTGAAGATCAGGAAAAGATCATCAACAAAATTCATATCGAAATTCCATTATACACAAAATGGTATCTGATCGCAGCTTTTCTTATCAGTTTTTGCCTGGAATTGTTCTTTCGTAAACGCTGGGGATTGTTGTAGGCGATTCTTGGTTAAAGCCATTCAACTTTTGTAACTGCAATTTCGATTCTTCAAAAGAATAACCTTCGCAAGATTCGTCAAAATGACGTAAAAAAATCCGTCATATTGAGGAACTTTCCTTGGCAAACTACGAAATATAGATTTGTCTATCCTTCCGCCTTCGCTCAGCTTAGACGGGACAAGTAGTAAATCTGCTGTAAAAGAATTTCTCAGGATGACGATAGAATCATTTCATCAACAGCATTTTCCTCACATCAATTTCTTCTCCATTCACTTTAAGCCTTGCGAAATATTCGCCTGAAGATACGCTCTTTCCAGCATCGTTTTTTCCATTCCATACGCATTTATAATTTCCCGGTGCTGTGGTGCAATCCATT
>JAIPJH010000096.1 GCA_021734245.1 Candidatus Cloacimonadota bacterium
ATCATTAAAAAAAACCATCGCAGCCGGTCAACTCATTTCTCAATAAATATTTTTTGGGCACTTTTTCGCCATTTTTAGAAGAATTTGTTCTATTTTTCAAGCACTTAGCTCATTATTTTTGTGGTTTTGGATGTTTTTTCCGAAACTTGGGTTAATAAAATGGCTCAATTAGTGAAGCAAACTCATAAATGTATGCTGATTTATTCAAATGGGAAAGTAATTGACATATTATCTGATGATTTTTTTTATACAAAAAATAAGGAGGAGTAAAATGAAAAAAGTATTTGTTATTAGTTTGCTTGTGATTTTGACAGTATCATTAGCTGCTGCAAATCTCACCTCATTACGTCCCAGTAATGGTAATAGTGTAAATCCAGGATCACGTCCTGTGAACTGGATTGAAACCGATTCTGGTTTACCACAAGGTATTGGAATCGGTCAGATTTCAGTTGGAATGAATGATCAGGATGCACTCTGGGCACATGCAATTGATGCAACTGGTGCGATCTCAGATCAATTTACACGCTCTACAGATGGTGGCCAAACCTGGACTGCCGGAACTTTTAATGCCGGAAATGGGCTTTCTCAACTGTTTGCAATTGATGATATGACCTGCTGGGCTGTTTTTAACACAGGTGCAGATCAAGGTTTGTACAAAACAACAGACGGTGGTGTAAACTGGGTGAATATGAACGCTGGATATGGTGCTTCATCTTTTGCCAATGTCATTCATTTCTTCGATGATATGAACGGTTTTGCACAGGGCGATCCGGTTGGCGGATATTATGAACTCTATACAACCGATGATGGTGGAGATAACTGGACACGCGTTCCTGAAGCAAATATTCCCGCTCCAACAACTGGAGAATATGGAATAACCGGAAACTATGATGCAATTGGAAACAGCATCTGGTGGGGAACTAATCAAGGTAGAATTTTTTATTCAACAGACATGGGATTAAGTTGGGATGCATCACTTACTGCTTTTGGTAATACAACTGTGGTTAACGCAACTTTTGCAGATGAAGATTATGGAATCGCATACAGATCTTATCTTGATATGGGAATTGAACCTGCCATCAACGTTACAACTGATGGTGGTGCCAACTGGACAAATGTAAATGTGACTGGAGA
The DNA here is from genome assembly GCA_021734245.1 of Candidatus Cloacimonadota bacterium. Taxonomy (NCBI): domain Bacteria; kingdom Pseudomonadati; phylum Candidatus Cloacimonadota; species Candidatus Cloacimonadota bacterium. The sequence continues at coordinate 1,135 of JAIPJH010000096.1, forward strand.
CATGTATGCTCGCTGGTATGCTTATGTTCCAGGAACCGACATGACTTATATAAGTTCCTCTTCAGAACTTGGGTTTGAAGGATGCTCTTATAGTGAAGACGGTGGTAACACTTGGATCACTTTAAATTCTGGTGATGCAATTCAAGCTCTTGCTTTTCTCGATGTTGAAACTGGTTGGGCTGGTTCATGGGCTGGTGCAACAAGTGGTGGAATGTACATTTTTGATGGAAATCTGAATGTTCAAACCGGAACTGTAGAAGGCACGATTACCGACACTGATGAAGGATTTGCAATTGAAGGTGCTACAGTTTCATTGGGCACATTCTCTACTACAACCGATGAAAATGGTTTCTATTCAATGATACTTGATATCGGAATGTACACTTTGACTGCAGAAATTGATGGTTACGAAACATATACTCAGAACGACGTTGAAATTCTGGAAGATCAAACTACTACAGTTGATTTCACAATGCAGAATCTTTATCTTCCTCCAGAAGGTTTGACTGCAAACTATACACATCCGAATGTGATCCTGCAATGGAGTGATCCTGCTGGAACATACGCACTTACAGGTTTTAAAGTTTATCGCGATGGAACTGAACTTACTCAAATTACAGCAAATCTTTACATCGATGCAAACGTGCCTGCCGGAACTCATACTTATTATGTAACAGCTGTTTACGGAACGCATGAATCAGTTCCTTCTAACGAAGTAATAGTAGAAGTGGTGAATGCAGGAAATAATCTTGTAAATTATGAAGCAGAACTTCTGGGTAACTATCCCAATCCATTCAATCCGCAAACAGAGATCAGTTTTGCGGTAAGTGAACCTGGAACTGTTCGAATCGATATTTTCAATATCAAAGGTGAAAAGATCAAAACTATCATGAACACTACTAATACTGCAGGTCAAAACAGCGTTACCTGGTTGGGCGTAGATGATGATGGAAACAGTGTATCAAGTGGAATTTATTTCTACAAAATGAAAGCTGGTGGACGTTATACAAGCACTCGTAAAATGATTATGTTGAAATAATTTATTTCATATAATAAAAAATCCCGACATTACAAATAATGTCGGGATTTTTTTTGTTTAAATTTATTTCTAAATCCCGTCGGCAAAACCCACAAACGGATTTGATACCGATTCATCTTCTACTGTAGTTTCCGGGCCATGACCGGGATAAACTATTGTGTTTCCACTCAATGTCAGAATTTTGGTTTTGATCGAGTTAATCAAAGTATTATAGCTTCCACCCGGAAGATCAGTACGGCCAATACTGGAAGCAAACAAAGTGTCTCCACTGAAAATCGCATTACCGATTAATAGACAAATTCCACCTTCTGAATGACCGGGAGTATGAATAATTTTTATCTTATATTTTCCCAACTTCAGTTCATCGCCATCCTGCAGAAGAATATCGGCAGCTGGAGAACGCAAAGCAGCTCCCCAGAAAGAGCTTAAATTCGAATTTGGATCCTGCAGCATTTTTGCATCATGTTTGTGGATTGCAATTTTGGCATCTGTTTTTTCCTTGAGCAGTGCGTTTCCACCAATATGATCGCCATGACCGTGTGTATTCACGATATATTTGAGTTTCAGGTCTTTAATCTCATTTAGTAACCGATCATCAGCTTTGGCAGGATCGATAATCATCGCTTCTTTTGATTCTTCATCCCACATCAAATAGGTATTCGTATCAAATTCCGGTAATATTTTTATAGTTTTTATTTTCATAATCTTTTCCTTTTATAACTGGATTTCTTTCACCTTTTCAGTATCCATTTTATTTACTTTTATTTTACTTTCCAATTGATAATTTTTTCCAAACTCTACTTCTGCCCTATCTGATGCTTTGCTGCAATAACGCAGAAGAAGCGAAGCTGCGATTTTAATTTCTTCTTCTGTTAATTTGTGGGTAGATTGCACAATTCCCAGGGGTCCGGGAAACTTGATCGTATGAAAAACTATCTCATCAGTAGCAAGCTTACTCAATTTTTCGTTATCTTCATTATTTCGTCCCACGATCATTTTGGTATTTTCATTTATTCGGAAATGTCTGCCAATCTGCAGGAAATCCAGATATTTGATTTCCAGCATATCATGTTGCATCAGATCGTGCAATTTTCGGGAATAACCTTGATCTGTAAGCAGACATCCACCACCGGGATTTTGATAATATTCAATACCCAGATCTTCTGCCATCTGCAATTGACGATGACGACCTCTACCCTGAATATCCAGCAAATCTTCTTTGTTTACCCAACCTTCTCGGATCGGTTTAGTGTCTGATAACAACTTTTGCGAAAGCGGTCGAACCAGCAGGTCTTTTACTTCACTCAGCTTTCCCACAGCATTCAAGGCATCTTTACGCTGGCTCATAGGTCTCTGTCCTAATACTTCACCGGAAATCAAAAAATCGACATTATGTTTTTTCATCAAAATGCCAGCCTGTTTGAACATTAAACCATGACAATCGATACAGGGATTCATATTTTTTCCAAATCCATATCTGGGGTTTCTCAGCATTTTCAGGTGCTTTGCTGTAAGATCATGAACCATCAGTTCAAAACCGATTTCTGCTGCAGCTTTTTGGGCTTTATCTGCTTTAAAGAAGGGAGTCTCAAAAAAAATCGGAATCACTTGATAGCCAAGTCTATACATATGCATTACAGCAAGCATGCTGTCCAATCCTCCAGAAAATAAAGCAAAACATTTATATTTTTTCATCTTTCCTCTTTGAAATATTATAGGTAAAAAATCCTTAGATGTTAATTATTTCTTCTCGAATTTATACATTCCCTGAACTTTCTTCCGCATATCAATCGATTCGATTTTGTTATCATCATTCATTTTAATTATCAACCGCTGTCCGCTGGCATTATTAATTGTGAAATCCTTACTTTCAGTTTTATCCTGCTCAAAGTATGATTTTACGTTTATCTCTGCTTTGCAAAATTGAATTTTACCATCATCAAAATCGAAAGTCATCTTGCTGGAACTCACCCAATTCTCCTTTTCTGCAGCTTCATCTGTTTTAAAAACAACCAGACATGAATCTTTCAAAATAGCTTCTTTTATTTTTTGTTCTTCAAAGAAAATCTGGAATTCGATAGCGTCAGCATCTGCCAAATCCGAAGTAAACCTGGGATTTCCCAGGTAAATTGCCTTTTCTTCCAGACTGAAATAGAGAAGAAAATCACTGGTCATATCAAAATCATTGGAACGGGTAAGAACATTGAAATTTGCTGCAACTTTTTCATAATCTTCAAAATATTCAATTTTCTCTGCGCTTATTTCCAGAGTGTCACTTCCTGCCATACTTAAGATCGGTTCCTTAATTAAGTAGCCATAACCTTCTTCCAAGTAATATGATAATTTGCCACAAGTTCCATGAATTTCTTCACGCTCATCATAACTCTTCACATTTTCATAGGCATGAAATTCACGCAATTCGCGAAAATAGGAAACGCTGTCGGCAGCAAAAGTTCGAATCGTACTATCAACATGAGTTTCCTGAGCAAAAACATTCCCATTAAGAAATAATTTCTCGATTTTTCTATAGTAATCCACCTGATCGGCAAATAGACTTAATGTATCATCATAAACTTCTACATTCCCGTACATCTTGGCAATTTTCTGCTGTTCATAAATATCGGCATAATCGGCAAAAAACTCTGTTTCTCCATAAAAAAAATGAACATTTCCTTTCAAATTCGAAACATATTCTTCCGCTACTTTTTTCACAATAAGTGTATCTGCATTTATCAATTTATATTCTCGAAGTTCCTGTTCTTCAGAAGCCAGAAAAATAAAGGAAATTAAGATAATAATTAGAAAAATTTTACCAGTCAAACTCTTCATTCTCCAAGGTTCCTTCTGCTGAAACTTTGCGAAATTCTGCTACTTCCAGTTTCATGTCCGAAACCATCTCTTCCCCATACAATGTATTTTGATTCCTGATGAGAGTAACACCATCTTCTGCAAAGATCTTTTCGGTATTTCTATTTAACACAGCTCTCGGTGCTTTCATTATTCCATTTTCGCTTTCCACAACTACATTTCCAATTCCGGTGATAATATTTTCAGCTTCATCAACTTCTGCTTTATCGCATCTTAAGGTGGATTTCACACTGCCGTCAGCATTGAAAAAAGTTAAGAAAACAGAGTCAAGAAATGTTTGTTTTGTATCGTAATATTTGTACATGTGAACTGCGGTCATCTCATATTCAAGTTTATCTTTGTTAGTGACGACTACATACAAGGAATCTGCTTCTTCATCAGGGATTTTGCCTTCAATTGGTGTATTTGTCTGCTGCTCTTCCTGACTGCAGGAAACCAGGAAGATCAAAATTAGAAGACTAACTATTTTCCAGAAGATCAAGAAGCTTTTGCACAGCTTTTTCATAAATTTCCTGTTCCTGCATAATCAACTCAATGAATTCGCGAACTGCACCTTTTCCACCTTTTCTGGAAAGCACAATATCAACTTTATCCTTTATTTGTGGAAAGGCATCCACCGGACAGGCAGATACAGCACATCTTTTCATCACCGGATAATCGTTCCAGTCATCTCCCAGATAAGCCACATTTTCCCAATTGATTTTGAGTTCTTTCAATAATTCTTCTGTTTTTTTCAATTTATTTCTTACCCGTTGAAAGACCATTTTCAGATCGAGGTCATCACATCTTTTTTCCAGAATCCTGGAAGTTCTGCCAGTAATTATGGCAAGTTTGATGTCCGTTTGCTGAAGAAGACGAATTCCCAAGCCATCTTTGGCAGAAAAATTCTTGGCTTCAACCTGATTATCATTATAGATTATTCTTCCATCTGTTAGAACGCCGTCATTATCCAGAATTATCAGTTTAATTTTTTTAAAGTCTTTCATTATTTACCTTCAAAATTTCCAGACATCCATCCAGAACTTCAGGAATTTGATGCAGCGGCAGCATTGATTGTGCGTCACTGAGAGCATCAACTGGATTGGGATGAGTTTCTATGAACAACCCATTTACCATACCGGTAGCTACAGCTGCTCTTGCCATCATTGGTACAAATTCAGGAGTTCCGCCGCTTACATTTCCTATAGATGGCTGCTGAAGACTGTGAGTAACATCGTAAACCACTGGAAATTTTAATTGCTTCAAGATAGCAAAACTACGGAAATCTACAACCAGATTATGATATCCAAAACTTGTGCCTCGTTCGGTAAGAAGAATGTTATAATTATTCACCGAAATCACTTTCTCTGTAGCTGCTTTCATATCCAAAGGAGCCATGAATTGTCCTTTTTTAATGTTTACGATCTTGCCCGATCTTCCAGCTTCGATCAGCAATTCTGTTTGCCTGCTCAGAAAAGCGGGGATCTGCAAAATATCGGCAACTTCTGCCACTGATTGCACTTCTGTAGTCTCGTGGACATCTGTTAAAATTGGAACTTCAAATTGCTTCTTGATCTTCTGAAGCAACTTTAATCCTTCTTCTAAACCAACTCCCACAGGAGAAGAGATAGAAGTGCGATTTGCTTTTTTATAAGAAGATTTGAAAACAAAAGTTATGTCACGTTTACTGGTTTCCTCTTTCAAAAACTCAGCCGTTTTGAACATTGTAGCTTCGTTTTCTACCACACAAGGTCCAGCCAGCAGGAATAGTCTTTTTTCATTCCTTAATTCACTGAATAAATCCATCTAATTCTCCAAATCCAACATAAATCATTTTCTATCAAAAGACTGCATTCGGCTTTCAATAAGCCAAAACAGCGATTCATTCTTTCGTCATCTGAGAAGGACGATCTATTATGTCCAGAAATTTTTTCTTGCCATAAAAACCCGCTCGAAATTAATTCCAAGCAGTTATGAAAAGGTTTTATAAATATTGGTTAATTATATTTTTATTGATGTTCAGCGGTGTTTTTGCTGTTGAGAAAGCTCAATTGGCACGACTCCATTATTCTGGAGGTGGTGATTGGTACAACGATCAGGATATCATTCCCAATCTTACTGAATATTTGAATAAAACTTTGAATACAGATTTTTCCAATCTGGAAGCAGCAGTAAAATTAACCGATTCCAATATTTATGATTACCCATTTTTATTTGCAACTGGACATGGAAACATAAAATTTAATGAAAAAGAAGTGGCAAGTTTGCAAGAGTATCTTACTCGTGGTGGATTTCTTTATGTGGATGATGATTATGGGATGGATAAATCTTTTCGAGCAGAAGTAAAAAAATTATTTCCAAATCGGGAATTGGTAGAGCTTCCAGCAAATCATGAACTTTTTAATTGTTTTTTCAACTTTGAAAGCGGTATTCCAAAAATCCATAAACATGATGATAAACGGCCGCAGGCATTTGCGGTATTCGATGATAACGGTAGAATGCTGCTGCTTTATACTTATGAGACAAATATTTCCGATGGTTGGAGCAAGGCGCACGATGATCCGCCAGAGATCAGAGAAAAGGCTTTCCAGATGGGAGCAAATTTGTTTTATTATCTTTTGACGAATTGAGGATTGAACGTTGAAAAAGAGATATTTAACCCCTTTGTCCTTCGGACATTTCCCCTTCACAGGGGAAAGAATTAGGAACAATGATTTTTATTAGAAAATGAGAGTAATAATCGCATCCGATTTCCATCTAAAATTCCATGAAAATGAAGAAGATCTTCAGCGCAGGGAAAGGGTTCTTAATTTCCTGGATTCTTTGGTTGGCAAAACTGACCTTCTCATTTTAAATGGTGACGTTTTCGATCTCTGGTTTACCTGGAAAAACGTTATCATCAAAGGTTATTTTCCTATCCTGAAAAAACTTGCTGATATAAAAGAAAATGGCTGTCGGATAGTTTTTATCTCTGGAAATCATGATTTCTGGTTTCGGGATTTTTTGACAAATTTCCTGGATATCGAAGTTTATAAAAACAGTTTTATAGAAGAGATCGACGGAAAAAATATTTTGGTTTCTCATGGTGATCTTTATACCTCTAATGATTGGCGTTACAAGCTTTTCAGAGGTTTGGTCAGAAATAGAATTGTGATGAAAATATTTGAAATGCTTCATCCTGATCTTGCTTTGGGAATCGGTAAAATGATGAGCAGATCCAGTCGTAAAAAAAGAATCTCTAACAACCTTACAATTGAACGTGAAAAAGGGTTGATTGAGTTTGCAAATAAGCAGTTAAAGAATTTTGATGTTGTAATTTTAGGACATTCTCATCTTCCAAAAATTGCTGATTTTAAAAATGGTATTTATGCCAACGCCGGAGATTGGATCATCAACAATACATATCTGGAAATGATAAATGGAGAAATCCAACTAAAAAAATATAAAAATGAAACATAGGAGAATTTACAAAATGAAAAAATTAATTTTAACTATCGCAGCGATGTTGATGATATTTTCTTTCATCGCAGCAGAGGAGCAAAATGTGATCAATGTAGAAATGAAAACTGGTAAGGGAATAATCAAACTTGAACTTTATCCAGGCAAAGCACCGAAAACTGTGGAAAATTTCGTTAAATACGCCAATGACGGCTTTTATGACGGGCTGGTGTTTCACCGCATCATCGATGGCTTCATGATCCAGGGCGGCGGTTTTGATCAGGAAGGAAATCAAAAACAACCAACTTATGAACCAATCCAAAACGAAGCAAATCATGGACTTTCCAACCAGACAGGAACAATTGCCATGGCAAGAACCAATTTTCCACATTCGGCAACTTCGCAGTTCTTTATAAACGTGAACGACAACACTTTCCTCGATTTTAAAGATACAGGAAAAGGCTGGGGTTATTGCGTTTTTGGAAAAGTGACAGAGGGAATGGATGTAGTGAACGAAATCAAATCAACTCCCACTCATTTTCATCCTCAGAAAGGCATGAAGGACTGGCCGGTTCAAGATGTTGTAATAGAAGAAGTTAAAGTTGTAGAATAGATTGTAAATAGTTTAGCAAACCTTCCAGGTTTTCGCTGCCTGGAAGGTTTTTTTTTAATCTTTTTGTTTACTTCTGGGATGAGCCTGTTTGTAAACTTTTTTCAGGTCTCGAAGGGAAAGATGAGTATAAATTTCTGTTGTACTCAAATTGCTGTGCCCCAGCATTTCCTGAACTGCTCGAAGATCTGCTCCTTGTTCCAATAGATGCGTTGCAAATGAATGGCGAATAGAATGCGGAGTATAACCTTTAGTTTTTGCTACTAACAGAATATATCGTTCCAAAATCTCTCTCATCACATTTTCCGAAATCGGTTTTCCGCTTTTAGATAGAAATACCGAATCATCACTCTCTTTCGATACAAATTTTTGCCTAATCTTCAAATATCTTTTCACAGCCGTTTTAGCTTTACTTCCGATTGGAACCTGCCGTTCTTTATTTCCTTTACCCAGAATTCTGATTATCTTCTGATTCAAATCGAGTTGATTTAATTTGCAATTGCAGACTTCGCTAATTCTCATTCCGCAGGAATAGATCAGTTCCAGAATTGCTTTATTGCGAATTCCGAAATTGCTATTCAAATCGGGAATGCTGAGCAGATCTTCAATTTCGTGCAGAGTAAAATGTTTCGGAAGTTTCTTTTCAAATTTTGGTATTTTCAGGTTTGCAGCTGTATTTTTTGATATCAGGTTTTTATTTTCACAAAATCGGAAGAAATTCTTCATGGTGGTTGCCTTACGTGCCAATGTTCTATTCGATCGATCGTTCATGCTGAGATTTCTCATGAAATCACGTAGATAAATTCTTGTGATCTCATTTAATTTAACTTCTTTTTCAAAAAATTTTTGCAGGAACTCCTGTAATTGCTCCAAATCTCTTTTGTACGCTGTTAATGTATGTTTGGAAAGACCTCGTGATCTTTGAGTTTTAATAAAATCATCAATTGCTGATTGCATTATGCAATTCCTTCATATTTCAAAACAGAGTTTTTGGGATTCTTGTGTTCCCAAACGGGAGTTTGGGAACAAGAAGATGGTGAGGGAGTTTGTGAACAAGATGGTAATGTGGAAGTTTCTCGTTCCCAAACTCCTGTTTGGGAAAGCACTTACTATCGAAACTCTGTTTCGTTTGATCATCTGCCAAATCATCTATTTGTATTGGTCCTTTTCGATTCTCAATATAATAACTTGCAGAACTGTACTTCCAAAATTCTGGTTCCTCAACATATCCTTTTCGGACTGGATTGTTGTGAATATAATTTACTTTTTGTAAAAATGCTTTCTGAAAACTTACTAATTGTGGATGGACTCCTTCCTGCCATATTTGATATTCACTCTTAATTTTATACTTCTTTTTAAAGAATTTCAATTGATCTAAATGCCAACTTTTATGATCTTCTTCAAGATTTTCTACAATTTTCTTAGCTGTAAACATTTTAAAAGATTTGATAATATCGCCAATTTTGGGACCGGATACAACCATATGAATGTGATCGATCATAAACACATAAGCATGAATTTTAAGATACTTATGATGCTGACAATATTTTAATGATTCAACTAATATTTGAAAGTATTTATCTGAGATGAAAACAGAAAGCCATTCTACAATTGTAGCGGTAACAAAATAGATTTCTTCGTCACCAGAAAACTTATATCGATTTCTCATATTTCAAAACAGAGTTTTTGGGATTCTTGTGTTCCCAAACGGGAGTTTGGGAACAAGAAGATGGTGAGGGAGTTTGGGAATAAGATGGTAATGTGGGAGTTTCTCGTTCCCAAACTCCTGTTTGGGAAAGCACTTACTATCGAAACTCTGTTTCGTTTGATCATCTGCCAAATCATCCATTTTTCTCGTTCCCAAACTCCCGTTTGGGAACACGCTTACTCTCGAAACTCCGTTTCCACTCATATTACTGTTTCACCCTAAAATCAACTTCCTGCCAGTTATGGTTAACTCTATTATCAGAAAATGTCAGACGCATTTTACCATATTTTCCATTTTTTGTTAAAATACTGTAATAAAAAGATTTTCCCCGATTTATCTTTTCGTTATTAGTTTTTTTATAATCAAAACTCACAACAACATCGATCGGTAGAGTATTTATCAGGTCTTTATCCACATACTTTGTAAGATTGGAAAGTAAAATAATAAAATCAGTCTGCGGTGCAAGATCTTTGGCAATTTGCTTGGTTAGATCAAAAAAATTGAAATCTAATTCCACATATTCAGGCAGATCGTTCACAACTGTCCAATCTGGAGTATAAATGGAGAAAATTCCAATCTTCATCGAATCTGTTTCTATAATATATCTATCCAAAATTGGAACAGAATCACATAAAACGTTACTCATCAAAAGATTAAAATCAGCATTGAATTTATGGAAATGAAAATCTGTCGGTGAAACAAGATCTGGTTTAATGAAATTTAAAAAATCTAAAGTTACACTATCGGGAACTGCCTTCTCTAAAGTTCTACCGGCAAACACATTAAATTGAATGATTGAATCATTTTCAATATTCTTGATCAGGAAATTCACCATATTCGCATCGATAGGATCAAAATTTGGTTCAATAAAGAAATTAAGATCCAGATATTCTTTAGAAGCCAAGCTAATTACGATTATCAATAATATTAATATTCCAAGAGTTTTTTTCAAAATTCACTCCATTCTTTTTGAAGTGGTTCTGTAACACAAAACCTTCTTTTTTTTACGTTAACTAATTATTTTCTATACAAATATACCATAGTGGGAAAATCTCCCCCAAAAAATTAGAGTCCAGGCCAATTCCTGAGAGAGATAATCCCATGAAAATTATT
>JAIPJH010000097.1 GCA_021734245.1 Candidatus Cloacimonadota bacterium
AATATATCCATTTGTTTATGGTCGCTATTTTTTCGAAACATTACCAATACCTTTTTTCACTTATTTATGGATTCAATATGAAAAAATTCATATTTATTGAAAAGGTTTTTTTTTGATACTTTTTAGAGGGAGCTCATACTTCAAAGCTTTCCGGATCGCGGAAAAAGTTTGTTACTGTAATGAGCATTTCTTTCATTAAAATATCTACTTCTGCAGGTGTTTGTTGGAGATATTGCAGATAATCGGAAATTCTCTCTATCTGATGCACAGCAAGGCGTCTTTCAATGCGGCGTTGAATGGTATTTTTTTTATAATTGGAAAAATCATGGCCGGTCTGAGCTCGAATTATAGCGAATATTTTGTTCAGGTGTTTATCAAACTGCTGTTTATAATCTTGCTTACTTTGCTTAATTAAAATCGGATGTTTTATATATTTCAGCAATATTTCAGGCATCTTTTCTACAGGTAATACATAATCTACCAAACCTGTTTCTATAGCATTGTGAGGCATTCCATCATATTTGGCCTGCTTCTCTTCCTGCACCATTATCATTCCACCGGCAGCCTTTATTGTCTTCAGGCTCTGTGTTCCATCACTTCCGGTTCCGCTCAAAATTATACAGATCGCTTTTTCTGCTTGTTCGTTAGATAACGACTTGAAAAAATGATTGATAGGCAAATTTACCACTTTAGTTTTGTCCAGTTCCAATAGGTAAAAAACACCGTTCATGATCTCAATATTTTTATTGGGAGGTGTTAGATAGATGCTATTTTTTTTCACTGGCATTCCATCTTTTACTTCAAAGATTTTCATCTTTGTATATTTTTCCAGCAGTGATGCCATAATGCTTTTGTGTTTGGGATCGAGGTGTTGAATTACTACAAATGCTATACCAGCATCAGATGGCATGTTTTCAAAGAAACGTTCCAATGCTTCCAGTCCACCGGCAGAAGCTCCAATTCCAACTATTGGGAACTTTTCTTTATTCGCTTTTGCTGTTTTTTTCTTCATATAAATTCTCCAAATTTAAAGTTAATTAAATATTTGTAATTTAATAATTTTAGTCTGTTATCAGAAGGTGATGCTGTATCTTTTTTTACAGAATTAATCCTATGTTGCGATTGACGCATAACTACCTTCTTGTACATTGCTGTTACTGATATTAATGTCTATCTTCACGTACTACGTAACAAAGTGTTTATCAATCGTTTCTGTCAAACATTTTCACGGTTTAAGATTCATTTGCTTTGCAAATGAATCATCGACAAGATTTGGCTTTGCGTTTCCTCAGCTTTTCTACGCAAAACACATCAGTCGATCACAAGGTTTATTTTCTATAAAATTAATAGTATGTTAAGCTTAAAATTCATCGACAAGATTTACATTGCTAATCTTTCAAAAAATCTCTGTAAACATTCCGGTCTTTCAAATATTATGTTGTTCTTTTTTTTGGTTTTTCCGAAGTTATATATTGCGTCTAATTAATTATAAATTATACTATTAATATACCCCAGCGGGGTATTGTGAATGTGTTAAAAAAATTATTTAGCGAGGAGGTAGTCATGTTGATAATTTGGATAGTAATTTTAGTGGGTTTATTCTTAATTTTTAAAGGTAAATTGAATATTGGTGATAGACAAGATAGTCCTATAAATATTCTTAAAACTCGTTATGCGAATGGAGAGATTTCTAAAGAAGAATTTGAGCAGATGAAAAAAGATCTGAATTAGCCTGGAGGTAATCGTGTTCCAAAAAATAAAAGAATCGTGGCAAGCCTTTCTTGCAAGGCTTACCAAAGAAAACGAAGAGCAATTCGGCAAGAAAAGAGCTGATTGCTGCAATCTGAATAATCAAATTAATGGAGGTGAAAAATGAAATTCTATAAATGGCTCATATTGCTGATATCTTTGTTTCCCATTGCGTTAAGTGCACATGGTAATAATCAGTTTGGTAATCATCATATGATGGATGCGTGGAATACATCAAATTCGTTTTGGTATATAGTAATTCCTATTTTTTTACTTGTTGTATTATTCTTAGGTATATATATTTTCAAATCAAATAAAATACATTCAAATGCTATTGAAGTCCTTAAAGTTCGTTACGCAAAAGGTGAAATATCTAAAGAAGAATTTGAACAGATGAAAAGAGATATTGTCTCATAGATTTTATTTCGCTAATAAATAAAATAAGATGATAATGTTGAAATAGAATAAATCCAGACTTGCCTCAATGCGTAGGCTTGAGGTAAGAACGGATGTGATTTTGTTATTCTTAACCCAAACTTCGTTATTGGGTCAAGTCTAACAACACATATCCTTTCCGACAGCTTCACTCGCAGTTTCTTGCAGAAGCTGTCGGAAAGTTGCTTTCTCTGTCGGAAAGGTTTCTTCTGCATCGATTATAGCTTTCCGAAACCAACGGTGAAGAATCATCGAGAGAAGCTGTCGGAAAGGTGCTGACTTTCACGAGATCCTTCCGTCTTCGCTCAGCTTCGCCGGACATAGTCGGATGCAAAGCGATAAGTAACCTCAGAAAGACGCGTTTTATCAGTTGCCATGTACTTAAAGTCGTGGTTTTAAAAAAGTCGGGTTTTAACTCCTCAACTGGGTAAAAATATTTTTTTACTTTACAATAAAATATACTTGTAATAAGCAATACCCAAGAGAGAATAATTTATGAACCAAACTAAAAAAACTTTGAAAGAAAATGAGAATAGCCAAATTCGAGAACTTATTTCCCAAGCCTATAAAATTATGCATTCAAATCCAAAGAAGTGTATAGAACTTAGCAATCAAGCTCTGGAACTTTCACAAAAGAATCAATTTAATGTCGGGCAGGGCATGGCTTACATGCACATCGGATTGGGCTTTTTTCATCAGAGCGACTACCAAAATGCCTTGAAAAATTATTTGAAAGCTGAACCATTTTTTGTAAAAGAGAATTACTGGTATGGATTACGAAGTATTTACAATAATATTGGTTTGGTTTATCATCAGTGGGATAATTTGGAAAAAGCCTTGGAATATTATCAAAAAGATCTGGATCTCGCTGCAAACTTCAATGATCCTAAACTTTCCTCTGTCATATTGAATAATATTGGCAGAATATATCTGAATCTCGAGGAATATAATAAAGCAATTAAATATTTTACAGAATCCTTAGAATTGTGTGAAGAGTTTAATCTTTCGTATATGAAATCGGTATGTTATGACAACCTCGGAAATACTTTTTTGGAGCTCAATAAAGATAGTGAAGCAAGAGAATATTATAATAATTCAATTGCTGTTAAAAAGGAAATTGAAGATTTTGCTGGCTTGAATCATATCTTCCAGAATATCGCTTTACTAAATTTACAGTCAGAAGATTATCAGGAAGCATTAACAGCACTGGATTCAGCTCTGCAATATGCCAGGAAAGTAGATGAACAAAACCAAATTGTCAGTATTTACATTAAATATGCAGAAATCTATGAGAAATTAGATCAGAAAGAAAAACAAAAAGAATATCTGGAAAAATGTTTACCAATACTCGAATCCAACAATTTTCAATCACAGGCAATGAAAGCTTATAATCAAATCGCCAAATTCTATGAAAGTACTAAAGAGTATAAAAAAGCACTTGGTTATTATAAAGAATCAGCAAAAATAAAAGATCGTTTATCTGATGAAAAGAAGACTCGTATCATCGAGGAACTAATTACCACGATGGATGTAGAGAGAACAGAGCAGGAAAAGGAACTTCTAAAAAAGAAAAATATTGAACTTGAACAGATGAATAAACAAATTCTGGATCAGAAGAAGAAATTGGAAATTGCCGAAAAAGAGTTGAAAGAATTGAATCTGAATCTGGAAAAAAAAGTTATAAAGGAAATTGAAAAACGTAGAATGCAGGAACAAATTCTTATGCAGAAATCCAAACTGGAATCCCTTGGCAGGATGTCTGCAGGAATTGCCCATGAGATAAATCAACCGATTGGTCTTATCAAATTAGCCATGCAGAATATGTTCAATAAATTTGAAAATAATAAAATAACTTCTCAGTATCTGAAGGAGAAGTCAAACTTTATAGAAGAAAATATTACGCGTATCAATAAGATCATAGAACATATCCGTCTTTTTTCACGCGATCAGCAGCAGGAGAGTTCCCAGAACGTAGATGTGAAAGAAGTACTCGAAAATGCATTTTCTATGATTCAGATCCAATTTAAAAATCATAATATTACTATTGAAAAAGTTGTTGAAAATAAAAAAGTTAGCATTCTTGGTAATAAATATAGACTGGAACAAGTACTATTGAATCTGCTTTCCAATGCAAAAGATGCTCTGGATGAAAAATTTGATGAATTGGATGACTCGAAGAAAATTATTGTATTTGTAAGGGAAAAAGATAAGAACATAGTTATTTCAGTAAAAGATAATGGTTGTGGAATGGATAAAACTTCTATAGAACATGTATTTGATCCCTTCTATACAACGAAATCCGAAGGAAAAGGTACAGGTCTGGGGCTTTCCATCTGTTATGGTATTATCCAGGAAATGAATGGAACTATTTCAATAGAAAGCAACTTGGGAGAAGGCACTATCGTAGAAATAATCTTTCCAGTCTTTATAATACAGAACCGAAAGCAAAAAAAGGATCATTTATGAAAAAATTAGCTATACTTGTTGTTGACGATGAAAAGGGCTATCGGGATGAAATAAGTGAATATTTAAGTGATGGTAATTTTGAAGTATATAAGGCGGCAAAACCATCAGAAGCCCTGAAGATAATTAATACAGTTAATATAGACATTGCAATCATCGACCTGAAATTGCCGGAAATGAATGGAATATCTCTATTGAAGAAAATGCACCAATTTGATCCTGAGATCGCAATTATCATGATCAGTGGACATGGTGATATGGCTAGCGTTATTCAAGCCATGCGGGAAGGAGCACTCGATTTTTTTGCCAAGCCTTTCGATCTGATAGATATTCAGTATTCTATTGAACGAACTCAGAAATATATGGCTCTGCAGAAGCAAATTTACGAGATCAGAAATACATATGAAAAACTTCTCACTTCGCAGGATGCGGAAAAACGTTATCAGATGATCGGGTGTAGCGATAGCATGAAGCAGATCATTAATTTGATGAAAAAAGTTGCAGAAACCGATTGCACAGATGTGCTTATCACCGGTGAGAGCGGAACAGGAAAGGAACTGGTTGCCCGTGGAATACACAATCTAAGCTCACGAAAAGATTATGTATTCTTTGATGTAAATTGCACGGCAATACCCGAAAATCTGTTTGAAAGTGAATTTTTCGGACACACCAAACATGCTTTTACAGGTGCAGATTCAGCCAAGAAAGGATGGTTTGAAATTGCCCAAAACGGCACGCTGTTCCTGGATGAAATTGGTGATATGCCGCTGTCGATGCAGGCAAAATTATTACGAGTTCTGGAAGAACGAAAAATACGTCGTGTCGGTTCTTCGGAAAACATTCCCATTGATGTACGGGTAATTGTTTCTACCAATAAGAACCTTGAAAAGTTGATTTCAAAGAACCTTTTCCGAAAAGATCTCTATTATCGTTTGCACAAATTTCATATTCATATTCCACCTTTGAAAGATAGAACTGATGATATACTGCCGCTTGTAGAATATTATGTTAACGAATTTTGTACTGCAATGAAGAAAAAGGCATGCGGGTTTTCAAATCAATCTATCCAAATTCTAAAGGAATATGATTTTCCAGGTAATGTGAGAGAACTCAAGAACATGATTGAAAGAGCGGTGATCATGTCCAAAGATACCGATAAATATCTAAAGTTTGATACAAGAAAAGATTTTCATAAACCGGAAACCTCGCGAGATCTGCTTTCTCAACTTCCTGATCTTAAATTGGAAAATCTTAAAGAAATAGAAAAAGATATGATCTGCAAAGCAATGAGAAAAGCCGAGAACAATAAAACAAAAGCAGCAGAATTATTGGGAATTACACGCACCAGCCTTAATCGGAAAATAAAAAAATATAATTTGGATTATTAATATCTAATAGCCCAGCCATTCATGGCTGGGGTAAAAAAAGAGAAATGACCTGAGATCTGCTGCTTTTTCTTGTTCAAGAAAAAGCAGCAGAAGATTTATTCGTATCAATCCTACTACCCAGCCATGAATGGCTGGGCTATTTATTTCTCGTCACTTCAGTCGGACTGAGGGGTTAATAAAAAGTAATAACCCATCTGTTCTGCGGGTGAAATTCAAAGCAGAAAAGCAGAACATCTTCCCTTGTCAGGGAAGAAAAACGGAAGTAAAAGTTGAATTTTCCATATTCGCTCCCATGCCTGCACCGCCGGAGCTTGGTGAAGGCGTGTCAAGGAGAGCTGTCCGACTTCAGGAGGACTGAGGGGTTAATAAAAAGTAATAACCCATCTGTTCTGCGGGTGGAATCCAAAGCAGAAAAGCAGAACATCTTCCCTTGT
Source organism: Candidatus Cloacimonadota bacterium (assembly GCA_021734245.1). Classification (NCBI taxonomy): domain Bacteria; kingdom Pseudomonadati; phylum Candidatus Cloacimonadota; species Candidatus Cloacimonadota bacterium. Next base: position 6,470 of record JAIPJH010000097.1, read on the forward strand.
CAGGGAAGAAAAACGGAAATAGAAATGAATGTTTTCCTTATTCGCTCCCATGTGAAGGGGAGCTGTCCGACTTCAGGAGGACTGAGGGGTTAAAATCCATTCACCCCGGATCGACCGCTTCCGCCCGCCTGAGCCGAACGATTCCGTTCACCTGTCTTAACTATCTGATTATAAAAGAATAAACTTCCCTTGATTCCGGATTACCAGCCAAAACTACCGACTGATTTCGTTCAGTCAGGATTTTGATGAAATTCTCTAATCATCTGTTATTCAACACTTTAACACAGTTAACCATTCTGGCATGTAAATTGCCATTATAATACAATATTAAGGTGGTGAATTTATGCAGAATGTAGCGATCTATCAAGGCGATCAGTCAGCCCGGAAAGAGCTGTGTGAGTTTTTCAACAACAAAGGTTATTCTCCCTTTTTTGCCGAAACGCAGTCCGACCTGCTCTCTCTTCTGGATAGTGAAGGATTATCGAAAGCTTTCATGTACGTACGCAATCTTTCCGATCTCCGCTTTCTGCAGCTTATTCGCTCATCCTTTGCCGAGGTGGAGATCAATCTCATCATTCCGCCGCATTTGCAGGAGATCATCGAACTTCTGCAAAACAGCGATTTCAAGATTTTAAATGAAGTAACGCAAATAGTTTAAAAAGAATTATATCCTTTGAAGGAGGAAAAAATGAGGATTAAAGGTTTGTTTTTATTGTTTTTATTAGGATGTTATATGTTGGGTTTTGCAGCCATTCCGGCTCCGGATAACAACTGTCTTAGTTTTGACGGAGAAAATGATTATGTGGTTCTGGCCAATGAATCTGCTTATGATGTAACATCTCGTTTTACAGTCGAATTCTGGATCAAGGTTAATGAATGGGATCGAGCCTGGCAGGCGATCATCACCAAAGGAGATGATACCTGGAGAGTTCAACGCGATTTTGAAACAAACTATATCCGCTTAGATGTCGGCGATAAGTTTGTCTCTTCAACCACCGAATTTAACGATGGAGAATGGCATCACGTAGTCTGTGAAAAATATGATAATCAACTGAGAATCTATGTGGATGGAGTAGTTGAAGATATTGAGTGGTATGCTCCGCTATGTCCCACGAACAACCAACCGGTAATTATCGGTGAAAATTCAGGTGCATCAGGTCGATTTTTCAATGGCCAGATAGATGATATCCGCATCTGGAATAGGGCCAGGTACCATAATACATCTTCTCTTCCTCCAGATTTATGGAATCATCCGCCGGATTTAAGCAATGGAGATTTAATTTCTTATTTTTCCATGGATGATGATTCCGATCCCAATCTGCTGGTGGACGACAAAGGAACCGGAAACGGCACAATTTATGGAGCACAGTATGTTTCTTCGCCAACTCCGGTAGGACTAAACTTGTATGCCGGAGAGTATTTTGATCCACTTGTCTTCGAATATGATCTTGTGAAGATATATGGTGATGTTGGTATCAGAGATTCCTTATTCATCGAGCCAGGGGTAACAGTTGAATTTCTAGGTCATTACAGCATCACAGTTCATAATCAAGCTTATTTTACGGCAGAAGGCACGGAATCAGAGCCAATTACTTTTACTGTTGCCGATACAACAAATTTCTCGGTAATGAATGATGAAACCGATACTGCCGGCAGCTGGAAAAATATAAAATTTTATAACGCTCTGGAATTAGGAACTATTAATCATTGTATATTTGAATATTCTAAACAAACTGCCGTAGTTATAAATTACAATGCTAATTTGCAAATCTCAAATAGCTTATTTAGGAATAATTATTCACTGGGAAAAGCTGGAGCTATCTATGTATACGACAATGGGTATAATGATCTGATCACAACTATTGATAATTGTGTGTTCGAGAATAACAGGGCTTATGGATTCAATTCTGATGATGCAAATGGCGGTGCTATTTATCTTTCTGCGACTGATGTTCTGATCAAAAATTGCCTGTTTGATGGAAACCAATCCGTAAATACAGGGGGAGCAATTGCCCTGGATAGTTCTTTGAGCGGAAATGTAACTTCATTCTACAATAATATTCTTATCAATAATTCGTCTGAAAACGGTGGTGCTTTATGGATAAAAGATTATGACCATAACACTTTCAACAATAATATCTTCAAGGATAATTCAGCTACCAACGGCGGGGGCATTTATTTCGACGGAACTGCCAATCTGGCACTTTATAATAATATCATTATGGGAAATACAGCAAATTCCGGAAATCAGATCTATATCAACTCCTTCGATTCCAATCCTTCTTTTGAATACTCCATCATCGAAGGCGGTTTTGCCGATTTTGCCGGAGCGGGAGTGTCTTCCTACAGCGGAACTTATGATCATTGCTACGATCGCGATCCGCTCTTTGTGGGCAGCGGCGATCATCCTTATGATATTTCTGATGTTTCTCCCTGTATCAATGGCGGAAAACCCGGTACCACAGCCGGAGACTATGATTTTCTCGGTAATGACAGGATTTTCACTGCCACAGCCAGCAACAACGGTGATATAGATACTATCCTTAATTCTATCGATATCGGTCCTTATGAAAAGCAGCAGGATTCCGGTATCATTTCCAATGATTTCACTGTAAGCTCCTATTTGAACCTGCATCATGATCTCACCATTCCCGATGGGACAACTTTTACAATAAATGCAAGTGTTAATATGGAACCCGATGTATGTATCAATATTTATGGCAGTCTGATTGCTCTAGGTACTTTCGATTATCCCAGAACTATCGATCGACTCAATATTGATAACACTACCGATGAAGCGGTGTTAAATTTTTTCGGTCCATCCACGGAGGATAATTTCTCACAATTAGATTTTTGTAGGATAACACAACCGGGAACTACCAGCAATGTTCAATATGGTGGTGCGATCTATGTGGAAGGTTATGATGATCTGCTGATTCGAAATTCCCAGTTTAAATATGGCAGAGCTGAACACGGCGGAGCGCTGGCTTTTGTGAATTCCTCTGCCGAGATGAATAGCTGTGTGCTCATCTCGAACCAGTCGACCACTTCCGGCGGAGCTATCCACTGCTCGAATGCTTCACCCATTCTGGCAAACCTGACGATATATGATAACACTTCCGACGGAACTTATGGAGCTATCGCTGCCGATGCCCAATCCGATCCGGAAATCTCCAGCTGCATTATCTGGAATAACGGAGACTCTCCTGTGTCTACCAATTTGAATGTAAAGTTCTCTGATGTGGAGGGCGGTTATGACGGCGTGCAGAATATCGATGCCGATCCGAATTTTGTGAGAACTCAAGTTAATAATGTCGATTTGAGACTTAAATCCATTTCACCCTGTTTAAACGCTGGTATGGTCGATACTTCTTCATTGAATATGCCGAATCTTGATTTCTATGGAAATCCCCGCATTCACCAGCACACCAACAGCTACTACACTCGTGTGGATATGGGGGGGTATGAATATCCCGGCTTGAGTAGTCCCTACAATCTGGAAGCTTCGGATGGCAATAATAACTATCCGGGTTACGTTAATCTCTCTTGGGAATTCAATGACGGCTATAATCCATTGAACGGGTTTCAGATCTACCGCAATAATAATCTCGTCGGCACGGTTTATCCTCAAATATATTCCTATTCCGATTATGAAGCCACACCGGGTGTTATGTATGAATACAGCGTCGTTGCCTATGCCGGTACCGAAATTTCCGAACCCAGCACGGACAGCGGCTACTTGAAACCAAACGGTATCATCACCGGCACCATCACCACTCCCAATAATAATCCGGTAGCAGATATTACCGTTTCACTGGAACCTTCCTCCGGGTATTGTCTGGAATTTGATGAAGGTATTTTTGGCTCTGAGGTCGGTAATATAGATTTTTATGATACAACATTAGAATTCTGGATAAAAACCCAACAAACTGATACTGATTTATTTGATTTTATATCTGTAACGTTGCCTGATAGTGTGGAAACTATTGAAGCTTCACTCCAAATCGATGCTGCCGGCAATCTAATTTACACGGATGACGCTATTTCCATTCAGCAGGATGTGGATTCTCTGGTGGTGAATGATAACCAGTGGCATCACATTGCTGTTGTTACGGATCTGGCACAAAGCAATACAAAAATGTATATTGATGGAGTGCAAGTTGCCGATGATAATTCTGCCATCGATATTTCAGGCTCATTAATTTTTATTTGCGGAAATGTGGATTTCTTTAGCGGTGTATTAGATGACATCCGATTATGGAATACGGTTCGAACCGAAGAGCAGATTAATGCAGCGAAAAATTTGGTGATTCCCTGGAATTCGGAGGGATTAGTTGGTTATTGGGGCATGAACGAAGGCTCCGGTGATATCTGCTTTGATGCAACTAATTACGGAAATAATGGTAATATGTATGGCACTTCATGGTCGGCAGATGAACCGGGAATTGTACTGGGCGGTATCACCAATAACTGGGGCGAATACAGCATTACGCAAATTCCTTTCGGCAGTTATACTACTTTTACTGTCACGCCTTCCAAACCCGGGCATTTCTTTCAGCCCGAGCAGCGTCTCATCACCCTCAGTTCCAGTAATATCAGTGCCAATGACGTGGACTTCACCGATGATTCTCTGCTGCCTATCAGCGGAAGGGTGATGTTCCAGAACACCATGGAGCCTGTGCAGGAAGCCTATATCCTGCTGAATGGCGCTAATTCCATCCCACCCACCATCACCGACGATGAGGGCTATTATGTGATGGAAGTGGAACACGGCACAGAATGTCTTCTTTCGGTCGATTATCACGGTCACGAATTCAATCGCGTCTGGGATCTGGGTGCAGTTACCTTCCCGCAGGCAAACAAACATTTTGAAAACGTTACCCGCACCTGCTGTCTGGTGGAAGTGCTGGGCGGTGAAGAAGGTTTTCCCATCGGCGCTTTCGATATTCTGCTGCAATCGATGAGCGGAAATTTTGCCGACACGCTGCTGGCTGGTTCCTTTAGCGGTCAATGGACAGCCGGACGTGTGATCGTGGATAACATTCCGCCCTTGAATTATAATGTGACCGTAACGCCCAACAGCGCAGTCTATCCCGGCGATCCCTTCGATCTGCTGCTCGATCAGCAATTTACCGATCTGCGCACTCAGTCTTCTGATCTGCGTTATCCCGATCTGGACAATCCCAATGCCATCAAAGATACGCT
>JAIPJH010000098.1 GCA_021734245.1 Candidatus Cloacimonadota bacterium
GTTTGCACAAATGATAAACCATTGAAATGGTTACTACAAAAGGCTTTGTTTGCTTTTCCCATGAATAACCCAGTGAAATTGAATTGATTTCACAGGTTAAAAATTCATGGGCTTGAAAAAAATGAAATTATTGTGTTTTTTTTGTTGCTTACTGGAAAATAAATATTTTTCGGGGATGCATGATTTGGATATTTTTTAGTTCCAATAATTTACATAAAACAACTTTTCTTGGCTGTTATTAAAATCTTGACATTTTTACCTCATCAAAACCTACCTGCCAATGGGGGTTTTGATGAAAAGGATACTTTCGCTGCTACTGATTTTCTGCTTTATTTCGATCTTTGCAGAAAAGGCATTATTAGATTGCGGATTTCCCGTTCCGAATATAGAATTCAATCCTAAAATATATAATTGTTTAAAAACTGAAACTGCCCCGATCCTTGATGGCAAGCTGGATGATGAAGCCTGGAAAATGTCGGAATGGACAGATGAGTTTGTTGATATTGAAGGAAATTCGAAACCACTTCCCTACCTGAAAACCAAAGCAAAACTTTTGTGGGACGAAGACAATCTCTACATAGCAGCCGAAATGGAAGAACCGCAGCTCTGGGCTACTCTAAAAGATCATGATTCAGTCATCTATTTTGATAACGATTTTGAAGTTTTCCTCGATCCTGACTGGGATACGCAAAATTATTATGAAATGGAAATGAATGCACTCAACACAACCTGGGATCTGCTGATAACACAAACTTATTATGAAGAAGATTGTCACGCCATTGACAGTTGGGAAATTGCAGGAATGCAGACTGCTGTTCATTTGAATGGAACTTTGAACGATCCCGAAGATGAAGATATTGGCTGGAGTTTAGAAATCGCCATGCCCTGGAAGGTTCTGGAAGAATGTGCCAATCACAACGGAGCACCTCAGCCACAGGAAATGTGGAGAATGAATTTTTCTCGCGTGCAATGGGAATTGGATGTTGTGAACGGCAGATATGAAAAGAAAAAAAAATCTGAAAATAACTGGGTTTGGTCGCCACAGGGAATCATTGCTATGCACTATCCTGAAATGTGGGGAGTGCTGGTTTTTTGTGAAAACAAAGATCAATTTATTACTGATATCCCCAAATTGGATTGCGTTGATATACTTCGCAAATTTTATTATATTCAAAAAGGATTTCATTTGCAAAATCATTATTATGCTACATTAAATCAGTTAGAGCAAATTCCCGGTTATTCTGGAATTGTCGCAGGATTCCAACTTTTTCTAACTCCGAATGGTTATGAAGCTTTATACAAAGATGATAAATTTTCCTGTACTATCCGTCAGGATCGCAAAATGAAATTCAGGAAAAATTGATGCAGTTCTCTACCTGGATGCATCCGAAACAGGATGATTTTAAATGGAAATCTAAATTGGCTGAACTTGCAGAAATCGGCATTTTAAGGATATTTTACGAAGGAACAGATTTGGAACAACTTTTGAAAGCAGCCAAAGATTTTCCCATCGAAATCCACAAATGGCAATGGATCGTAAACCGTCCCGATGCAAATCTGCATCAAACAAATCCTGAACTTTTCATGGTGAATAAACTGGGAGAAAATTGTGCCATAAATCCTCCTTACGTGAATTATTATCGCTGGTTGTGTCCGAATAATTCAAAAGCTCTGGAAGAGATTTTAAAACCAATCAAATATTATAAAAAATATTCAGAATTATCTGGAATTCATTTGGATTATATTCGCTTTCCCGATATTTTTCTACCAGTTGGATTGCAGCCGAAATACAATCTGGATCAAGATCGTGAAATGCCGCAATTTGATTTTTGTTATTGTGATTATTGCTTAAAACAGTTTAAAGAAAAATATGATTTGAATGCCAGGAATTTGGAATCTGAAGAAGAAATTGCAGCCTGGTTTCAATTCAGATTAGATACAATTTCCAATCTTGTTAACAGAGTTAAATATGAATTAGAAAATACTGACCTGCATTTAACAGCAGCGGTTTTTCCATCACCAACTGAAGCTGCTCGTGCTGTGCGGCAGGATTGGCGAAACTGGCCTTTGGATGCAGCTATTCCGATGTTGTATCACAAATTTTATAATGAGAATATAAGCTGGATCGGAGAAATGATTTCACGATCTATTATTGAAACCAAAAATCAATTTCCCATTCATGCCGGTATCTATCTTCCCGAATTAGAAACTGACGATTTTTCGAAGATTTTGGAAATTGTGAAGCAGAATGAAGCCACCGGAATTTCTTTATTTCCGGCAGATCAACTTTCAAAAGAGATAAAGGAGATCATAAGAAGTGAAAGCTAAAATTCCCTGGCAGAATCGTCCTGAAAATTGTTCTGATTTGATCTGGCGTTATGATGAAAATCCCATCATCGATCGATACCAGATTCCAACGTCCACCAGCATTTTCAATAGCGCTGTTGTAAGATTCCAAGATGGTTTTGCAGGTGTTTTTCGTTGTGACAATAAACGACGTGAAATGAGAATTTATACCGGTTTCAGTGAAGATGGAATCAATTGGAAAATTGATCATGATCCGATTCGATTTAAACCAAAACCTGGTGTTCCAAATCATTTTGAATACGCTTACGATCCGCGAGTAACTTATATCGATGGTAAATATCATGTAACCTGGTGCAACGGAAATCATGGACCTACGATTGGATTAGCTGTTACAAAAGATTTTAAAACGTTTGAGCAGTTGGAAAATGCTTTTCTACCGCATAATCGAAACGGCGTACTTTTCCCTGAAAAGATTGCTGGAAATTATACTCTGTTGAGCCGACCCAGCGACAAAGGACACACGCCTTTCGGCGACATTTGGCTCAGTTCTTCTCCCGATCTGACTTTTTGGGGAAAGCATCGACTGGTTATGAAAGCAGGAAAAACTCCCTGGCAGAGCACAAAAATTGGTGCCGGGCCAGTTCCGATCAAAACAGAAAAAGGCTGGCTGCTTTTTTATCATGGAGTGCTAACTTCCTGCAATGGTTTTGTTTATCACATGGGAGCAATGCTGCTGGATTTAGAAAATCCCAGCAAAGTTCTGGCCTATTCTCCCGAGTATCTATTGGCTCCACACACAGATTATGAAAGAACTGGTGATGTTCCCAACGTGGTCTTTCCCACTGCAGCTTTGGTGGAAGATAACAAAATCGCAATTTATTATGGCGCTGCTGATACTTGCATTGGACTGTGTTTTGGTTATTTGGACGAGATTTTAGAATACTTGTTAAATGAAAAATAAACAAACTTATCTTGTTCCTTCGCTATGGTTAAAAGCCTTGCGAATGGTACAAAAAAAAGAAAACCTTGCGAAGGTCGCACAAGCAAGAAGTTCAAAAACCTGTCGCAAGGTAAAACAAAATGCAATATAGAAAATTATTATTGCTTTTCTTCTTATTTATATTCCTTTTTTTACAAGCAGAAGAAAAGATCATCCTCAAAGTTTTTGAACTTCCCGATCCCAAAGCTGCCGATGCTTTCAGTCGCGCAGATCGGGCAGTAATTGAAGCCTTCAAAGGAAAGTATCCAGATATTGAACTTCGATCTTTCAGTGGAATAAAAATCGAAAACATGGATCTGGATGCCGGACCTTTGATGGCAATTGCCGGTGGTGTTTCGCCCGATATTATTTACGTAAATTTCCGTCAATCTGCCACCTACATCGAAAAGGGATTTCTTTATCCGCTGGACGAATTCGTGGAAAATGTTGATCTGGAAGAACTCGATTACCGCATTTACGATCCTGTCTGGCCGGTTGTGAAAAGGAAAAAGGAACAAGAATTGGCAGAACACATCTGGATGATTCCCTACGAAACTCTGGTTCGAGTTCTGATGTATCGCAAAGATATGTTTCGTCGGGTTGGCCTCGATCCTGATGATCCTCCCGAAACCTGGGAAGAATTACTTGCTTACTCACAACGCATGACCGTTCCCGAAGAAGATGTTTACGGAATTACTTTCAGTTCCGGTCCGCAATCTGCCTGGGATTGGATCACATTTTTGTGGTCGGCAGGTGGAGAAGCTGTTCGCAAGAAGCCACAAACCGGAGAATGGTATGCTTCTTTTGATGATGCCGCAGCAGTAGAATCGATGTATTTCTACACAAAAATCTGTTCCCAACCATGGATCGACGGCGTGGGAAATCGGCAATACGGCTATGCTAAACGAGACGGTGATTGGGGAAATATGTGGTTCGACGGCCAGATCGGAATGCGCATCGATTATATGGATGATAAAAGTCTGGGAAAATCGCTCGATCCCAATCTTTACGGCGTTGCACCCGTTCCCAGAGGACCAACCGGAATTCGCGGTTCGGAACTGAATTGCCGCATGATGGGAATTTTCAGTGGCGCAGGTGAATCGAATAATGGCGGTTTGGGAGATCGTGATTCGCAAAAGGTGAAAGAAGCAGCCTTCCAATACATCTGGTTCTACGATTCTGACGAAGCACGTAAAATTCGCCTGCAGGTAATGATAGATGCCGGTTATGGTAAAATGATGAATCCTGTTTTCCTGCGAAAATACGGATTTGAAGAATTTCTGCAATACAGCCCGGAAGGCTGGGAAGAAACTTTTAACGAAGCACTCCAAAACGGTAAACCGGAACCTTACGGCAAAAATACTCAGAAAATCTACGAATACATGAGCTATCCCTTGAATGAATGCATAAATTTGAATAAGAACAGAAAACTGGGAGAAACCGAAACAGAAAAGAAAGAAAACATAAAAGAGATTTTGGAAAAAGCAGTTCAGAAAACCAACCGTAAAATGCTGGGGAAAATCACGCCGGAAGAAAGATTGAAACGTAATCGAACTGCCGTTGTAGTTGCAATTATCGTTTTCGCAGTTTTCATCTATGTTATCTATCGAGTCTGGAAGATATTCACTCCAAAATCTTTTGCTCCGGCAACTACTAAACCCAAGAAAAAAAATTATCTTCCGATCATTATCATGCTGCCCGCTCTGCTTTCGATTCTGATCTGGAAATACCTGCCGATGCTGATGGGTTCGGTGATGGCATTTCAAGATTACAGTCTGGTTGGAGAATCAACCTTTGTGGGAATGGCAAATTTTGCCGATGTACTTTACGATCCGGTCTGGTGGGCTTCTTTGGGAAGAACATTTTATTACATGCTGCTCTCTTTAGGTTTGGGATTTATTCCACCAATAATTTTAGCAATCTTGCTGCAGGAAGTCTCGCACGGTAAATTGATCTATCGTGTGGTTTATTATCTACCAGCAGTTGTTAGTGGTGTAATTGTTATTTATCTCTGGAAGTTGCTTTATGATCCCTCTGACAGCGGAATTCTAAATCAACTCCTGATGTGGCTGGGATTACCCAAAAGCGACTGGCTGGGAAACCGCAATCTGGCGATGCTGCTGTGTATTTTACCGACAGTCTGGGCGGGAGTTGGACCGGGTTGTCTCATCTATCTGGCTGCTTTAAAGAGCATTCCACAGGAAATCTATGAAGCGGCTGACATCGATGGAGCAGGATTTCGTCATAAAATTCGACACATAGTTCTTCCCAGCATGAAAGCTCTCATCATTATTCAGTTTATTGCTGCTTTCATTGCATCTGCACAACAGAGCGGATTCATTCTGGTAATGACTTTCGGAGGACCAAATCAGGCAACACGAGTTGCTGATCTGCTGATATTTGAGAAGGCATATTTATATTTGAATTTTGGAATTGCCACAGCCATGGCCTGGCTGCTGGGAGTTTTGATGATGGGATTTGCCGTTTTTCAATTGAGAAAATTGAGCAACATGGAATTCCACACTGCCGATTCTGCAACAGGAGAGGATTTGTAAATGCCGATCATTTCCAGAGTGGGACGTAAAACTCCTAAGATCAGGATTTTGAACTTTCTCATTCATTTTGTACTGATCCTGGGTGCAGTTACAATGATCTTCCCATTTTTGATGATGATCAGTACCTCTTTTTCCAGTTCAGTTGATTCCAAACAGTTTTCGCTTTATCCCAAATTCTGGTTCGATAAAGATCTGCAATTCCGAAAATACGTGGCAGTGCGCTATAATGAAGAATCGGCACAAATGATCTCACAATACAAAAATCTGTATCGCAGTTTTGATGAAATTGATTTGACGCAAAGCATTTCAAAACAGTTTTATCAGGATTGGTGCGAATTTATCAAAAATGCTGATTTGGATGAATACGATTATTTTATTTCTCAACAAAGTGGTCGGGGTATTTATCCGTTGAATGATCGTAAATTCAGAGAAATCTTGAAGAAGGAAAGTGGTGGGGAAATTGATGTTTTCAATCAGAAATACGGTTTTGAAATTCAAAGCTGGGAAGAGATAATCAGTGAAGAAAAAAACATTTTAAGTCGGAATTTTTCGATTGGAAATTCCAGATTTGCAAAAAGATATCAGCAGTTTAAACAAGATCACAATTGGCAGCAGAAGGTTTTTGCTTCTGTGGATGGATATTTCATCACCAATCTTTTGAAACAGGTTTATAAAGACGATTTGAAATTTTTGAATGAAGAATTGAATACGGATTATAAATCCTGGTCGCAAATCACGATACCAGGGAAACTTCCTGAAAATAAATTACAACCCCTCTGGAAGAATTTTGCAAAATATCAGCTTAATATTTCTCAAATTTCTGTTTCTAAAGAAGCAAAACCCGAATGGCAAAAACATCTGAAAGATAAATATTTAATAATCTCTACTTTGAACGAAGCCTGGAATTCCAATTTTAATAATTTCTTCGAAATTGATTTTCCAAATTCAGCAAAAGTAACAGGTGCAGAAAAACTGGATTTCACAAGTTTTCTTGAAAGCAAAGTTAATCCAGAAAATTTGATCCTGAATTCTGTAGAGAACCAGTTTAGAGCATTTTTGGAAAATAAATATAAAACTATCGCTGCCTTGAATAATGCCTGGCAACCTGGCTATCGCTCTTTCTCTGAAATAAGATTGCCAACTGAGTTTTCTGAAAAGAACCTTTCTCTGATTGCGGATCGTAATGAATTTTTAAGACAAAAAAACATATTGCAAAATTATGTAAATTTGAGTCCGGCAGCAGCAAAACCATATCGCAATTTTCTGCTCGAAATATTTGAATCAAAAAAAAATGCTGTCGAAGAAATAAATTATATTTCCACCCACTACTTCGATTCATTGAATGAGATAATTCCTTCCAAACAGATCCCGCCCCATGAAGCTGAAGCTGCAATCTGGCAGAAGTTTGTGTTGGATTCGGCTCATCCTGCTCTTATCAGGATCGATGAAAACGCTGAAATTGAATGGCAGAATTTCCTGAAAAACAAATATGGTAATATTGAAGAACTGAATCTGAACTTTAAATTGATTCCACAAAATTTTGATGAAGTTGCCGTAGATTATGAACAGATCGATGCAGAAATTTTTCGAGAAAATAGAACGAATATCGTTAAAGAACTTAATAAACGAAATTACGTGATGGTTTTAGACACAATGCTGTATAACGGCAGAGCAATTTTAAATACACTTATTTACGTTTCTTTGGCAATAGCAACTGCACTTTTTGTAAATCCACTGGCAGCTTATGCAATGAGTCGTTTCAAACTGAAATCAACCTACAAAATCCTGCTTTTCCTGATCCTGACGATGGCATTCCCACCAATGGTGATGGGAATCCCGAACTTTCTTCTTCTAAAAAAATTAAATCTGTTGAATACATTTTTAGCACTTATTCTGCCAGCAGCAGCCGATGGTTATTTTATTTTCCTATTAAAAGGTTTTTTCGATTCACTACCGCAGCAGTTGTTTGAATCTGCCACAATCGACGGAGCGGGAGAATTCCGCATTTTCTGGAAGATCGCCATGCCGCTTTCTAAACCGATCATGGCTGTAATTGCTTTGAGTGCTTTCAATGCTGCGTATCGAAATTTTATGTTTGCATTCATCGTGTGTCAGGATAAAAGCATGTGGACGATGATGGTGAATATTTATCAACTGATGCAGCGAGCTTCCAACGGTGTTGGTTACGCAGCATTGGTTATCGCTTCTATTCCAACTCTGCTGGTATTTATTTTCTTCCAGAATATCATCATTCGCGGAATTGTAGTTCCTCAGGAGAAATAAAAAACCGGTCCAGTTTTTCTGAACCGGTTATCATCAAAACAATGATTATTTAATCAAACTCATCTTTTTCAATTTAGAATAGGATTGAGTTCGTAATTTATAGAAATAAATTCCGCTGGCATAGTCATCAGCTTCCCAATTGAAAGTATGATAGCCATTCTCATATTTCTTTTTGAACAGAGTTTGACCCTTGATATTGTATATCGTCAGTGTACCAGTTTCGTTTTCCTTGATATCGAATTTAATCGTTGTAACAGGATTGAACGGATTGGGATAATTTGTAAGCTGTAATTCTTGTGTTGGAATAATATCTTCCGCTTTTGTTGGTTCAAATTGAATCGTAATAATATCAGACTCTCCAACATTATATATAGTTTGAACTCCGGCAGTATAAATTGTTCCGTTCACTAAATATAAAAACTGCCATTCAGTTTCGTTGGTAATTCCCTCAAAAGTGTCATTGAGGTAAATATTATAATTTTCTATATCATAACAACTTGTAGGTTCTTCCCAGAAAATTGTGCAGGTTGTATTATCGATGGTCAAATTCTCAGGTGGATAAAACGGTTCCGGTAAATATTGGAACGGTTCCCAATCGGTTGTCGATTCACCTTCGTCATAAACAGCTGTAACTCCGCCCACATAGAGTTCTCCCGGAATCAAAACCAGAGAGGAATAATCGTAAAATTCATCGGTTGAAAAAATTATAAAGTCGTCATTCAGATAAACGTTATAACCCAGAAAATCACGTGAACTGTTCATCGGATCAGGTGGTTCCCAGGTTGCAAAACCAAATTCATCAATTTGCAGATTTTGCACCGGATTTAAAAATGGATTGTATATAAAGATGAAGTTAACAATATTTGATTCTCCATTATCGTAAACAGCAGAAATCCCGGCTGTATAAGTTTGTCCTGGAGTTAATCCTCCGTAAATCCAACAGCAATCATTGGTAAAAGCTAAAAAACAACCATCCAGGTAAATATTGTAGCCAAAAAGACCTCTATCTTCGGAAGGAGCTGGAGCTTCCCAGGTTGCATATCCAAATTGATCAACAAACAGATTTTGGGGTGGATAAAGAGATGGATATGGATTAACCACTAAAGTTACAAAAACTGTGAAATCTCCAAATAGATCGGTATGAACAATTAATTCTGCCGTCTTTACAACATCTACCAAATTGTTTGAATTAACGGGAATCATAGTAACATACATCGGATTGGGAGGAATACTATAGATCATACCCGAATTGATATTTAGCCAAGTATCATCTTGATTGCTGGATGATGAAACTTCAAAATGTTCAGTCAGATAATTAACTTCCATCCAAATAGATACATTATGTGGTGTTAGATTTGAAATAAATAATAGAAATGAATCTGTTTCATTGGGATCGAGTACAACTGTAACAGAATCTGGTGCAACGCTGAATTGCCCAAAAACATTAAAGCAAATTAATAATAAAAATAAACAAATAACATTTCTTTTCATCGTTCCTCCAAAGTTAAAACCATATTATCAAAGCTGAATCAATCTTTATAATTTTTCATTAATACAATTATATATGCAAAAATAAGTTAACTATTTCTTTCGTGTCAAATGTTTTTTTAAGTTCGGCATGAACGAAGTTCTTCCGAATGTGTATTTTTGGATAAAATATGTCAAAATAAAAAAAGAAACTTGCGCATCCCCCGAAAAATATTTATTTTTCAGTAAGCAATAAAAAAAACACAATAATTTCATTTTTTTTCAAGCCCATGAATTTTTAACCTGTGAAATCAATTCAATTTCACTGGGTTATTCATGGGAAAAGCAAACAAAGCCTTTTATAGTAACCCTTTCAATGGTTTTTTATTTGTGCAAACGGTTGAAACCGTTGTCCGATATATTTCTGGTATCAAGATTCCCACTTTGCTGGATAAGGTTTTGAACAGGTAAAATTGCAACAATTTTATTTATTACAATAAATTAGGTTTATACCTTCCAAATTTTTCGGTGGATGCATGAAAAAAAGAAATTTGGCACCTGACTTCAGAAGAACTTAGTGAAATTGGAGTTGAGAACGAAACAGTTCGTTTGTGTGCTTGCAGATAGTTGCTGAAAGCAGACCTTTGCAATTATTTTATAACATATCATTTTAACCATCCTCAAGGTCTCACTTTGTTCGACCATTGAGAAGGTTGATCTTTTGTTTATTATAAAATTCACAAAAAAATTTGACATAATATTGAATTTAAACAACTTAATTCTTGTAGGTCACAAAAAAATGGAGGAATGAAAATGAAAAAATTTTATCTTGTATTCGCGTTCTTACTTTTCCTGATAATTAATAATTGGAATTTATTTAGTTGTTCTGAGATATTTATCAATAATACTTCTAAAATCTCAGCAAGGAATTTTGACTTCATGTTCAGTGATGGTTTAATAAGAATTTCACCGAGAGGGCAGCAGCGGGAATCAGATTATACCAATGCGGGTGATAAGAAGATGTCGTGGATAAGTAAATTTGGCAGCGTCTCCTTTCTACTGAAACTTCCCAGATTGAATGCTGAAATTGATTCTGAACTGATTTTAGCAGGAATAGACGGCATAAATGAAAAGGGATTCAAAGTAGGTACATATTATCTTGCTGATGCTGAATTTAACGATAGTGAAAACGTAACTACACTTTCAATTTCCATTTTGATGCAATACCTTCTGGATAATTTCGATTCTGTAGATTCTGCAATTCTTGATATTACATCAGGAAAATACAATGTAATTGAGGTGCCAACAGAACTCTTCCCTATAAGACTCCATTATTATCTTCATGATATTAATGGTAATTCGGCAATAGTTGAATTTCTGAAAGGAGAAACGATAATATACAAAAATCCAGAAATTGAAGTACTCACAAATACTCCTTATAATGAAGCATTGACTGCTTTAAAAGAATATGATGGTTTTGGCGGAACAAACTCCATTCCGGGTACTCAAGGTTCTATCGAACGTTTCGTTCGTGGTGCTTACTACGCTAAACATCTTCCTGAACTTAAATCGAACAATTATGTTAATTTCGGATTTGCTGCAATTCAGACAGTATCAGTATCTCCACAATTTGATCATATCAGCACTCAATGGACTATTGTAACCGACTTGATGAATAAAATGATCTACTTTAGAACTCTTGATAATCCATCCATTTCATATATTTTTTTAGAAGAAATCGATTTTGATAAATTACAATCTGAAATGTTTTTAAATTTCACAGAACTAAAATTGGATGGTAATGTTTTAAATAAATTTGATTACGTTCCTCAAAAAGAATAATCCTTTGTAATAAAGAAAATTCTTAAATTTGACTATCACCGTGGCAGAGCCAAGGTGTATTTCGCTAAATTTATTTCAGCAAGCTGAAAATCGAATTTTCATTATTTACCCCTCTGCCTTCGGCATCTCCCCTCAAACAGGGGAGAA